>JAIOQG010000244.1 GCA_021413465.1 Alphaproteobacteria bacterium
TCTTCCAAGCGCGGCTGAATGATTCCGGTCAAGACCGAGCGCGCAATCTGACTCTGGCTGTCGGGATCGTCTTCGCCCAGATGCGGCACGCTGATCATTTCGCTGTTGTCGTTGGGCCCGGAAAGGCCGCTGCCGTAAAGGGTTTTCATGCGTTCCGCGTGCGAAAGCGACGTCGACAACCCGCGCGCAATGTCGCTCGTCACGTGCCCGCCGCCCACCGCCAGCACCTCCGCATGGATCAGCCCGCCGTCGAAGAACACGGCAATCGAGGTCGTGCCCCCGCCCATGTCGATGACGGTCGCGCCCAAATCCATTTCTTCCGCGACCAAGCTCGAAAGACCCGCCGCATAGGGCGTGGCCACCTTGCCCGCGATGTCGAGATGACAGCGTTCGATGCAGGTTTCCAGATTGCGCATCGGCCCGGTCGCGGCCGTGATCGCATACATGCTGACCCCCAGCGTGTCGCCCACCATGCCGCGCGGATTGCGAATGCCCCTGCTGCCGTCGATCGCATAGCTTCCCGGCAGGCAGTGAATGACTTCGCGCTCGCCCGACGGCACTTGTTCGCGTCCCGACAGATGCGCGCGGTAGAGATCTTGCTCGCCCACCTCGTGGCCCGCGATCGAAACCTCGACCGCAACCGTCCGGCTTTGCGGCTGGCCGCACGAAATGCCCACGACCACGTCTTGCAGCGTCACCCCGGCCATGCGCTCGGCCTGCTCGACCGCAGCCCTAATGGAATCTTCCGCCGAATTGATGTCGACAACGGTTCCAGCCCGCACGCCGCGGCTGGGCTGATGTCCGATACCCAAAACCTTCAGGTTCGGCGTCCCGTCCTCGCGCAGACCCAAGGGTTTGACGATAAAGCACGAGACCTTCGTGGACCCGACATCGAGCGCACCGAAGACGCCGCTTTTGGCGCCCCTCCCGCCGCTGCCTTTGCCGGACCGTCCGATCATCAAGTCTCTCTACCGCCATTGGGCCGTGGGGCCGGTGCAACCAAAGGCGAGCCTGGCGGTAACTTGACGATGAACCGGTCCGGAAAGCGAAGATCGATCGCTTTGATATCGCGCGCGAGAATTTCTTGCTCGCGGTCGAGCCGGACAAGCTCTCCCAAGGCCGCTTCTGCGCCTTCCTCAGGCAGTCGTACTTCAACACCGTTATCAAGCCGTAAATTCCAACGTCTTTCACCCACTCGCACGGCGGCCTTCACACGCGACTTTAAGTTCGGTTGCGTTGCGATAAGCGCCATCAACGACGCCGCCGCCGTCTCCGCCCCCTTGCCCACAAGCAGCGGCAACGCGGAAAAACGCGCCACATCCTCGCCCGGGATCGGATGGCCGTCGATATCGACGACCACGACGTCGCCCTCGTTCTGCCACAACGCCACAGGCTTGCGCTCGACGATATAAATGCTGATGCGGTCGGGCCAAACGCGCCGCACTTGCGCCGACTTCACCCACGGCAGCGCTTCCAGCCGCGCCCGCGCCTCGTCGACATCGACGTAAAGCATCGGCGTGCCGCGCTTGATGCCGAGCATGCGCCCGATCTCGCCCGGCGTCGTTTCGTTGCGGCCTTCCAACGTGACGCTCTGCACCGTAAGTCCGTTGTCGACCATCATGGCATCGAACGACGCCACCGTGCTGCGCATCGCCGCCTGCACATGGCCGCCCGAAAACAGGCCCATGACCGCAACGACCGCAAAGAAAAACAACAAGACCGCGCCCCAAAACATCAAGCGCCGCATGGTGGACCTGAACGAATCCGCCCAACGCGCGACGAACGGCTTTTCGCGTCCCCGCTTCGGCCGGGCGCCCTTGGCCCCCTTCGCGCGCGCCGTCCGCGCCTTCCGCTTCGCGGGCGGCGGCGTATCGTCGAAATCGTCCTCCATCGCGGTACCCACTACCGATCGCATGACGCGTCCTCGACCATCCAGCGGCACAAAGCGCCGTACGACACGCCGTTATAGGCCGCTTGTTCCGGCACCAGCGATGTCGGCGTCATGCCCGGCTGTGTGTTCGTTTCCAAAATAATCATCCGCCCCGGCTCGCCTTTCGTGTCGTCGTAGCGCAAATCCGTGCGGCTAACGCCCCGGCAACCCAGCGCCGCATGCGCCCGCGTCGCAATATCCATCGCCTGCTCGTAAGCCGACTTGTGAATGCGCGCCGGGATCACATGTTCCGAACCGCCGGCGGAATATTTCGACTCGAAGTCGTAGAACGTCGTGCGCGCAATGATATCGGTGACCCCCAGGGCCTTGCCGTCCATCACCGCAACGGTCAGCTCGCGACCGGGCACGAATTCTTCCACCATCACCTCTTCACCCAAATTCCACTCGGTGCTCGTCAGCTCTTGCGGCGGACGATTATCGCCTGGCCGTATTATAAAGACCCCGACACTTGATCCCTGATTAACGGGCTTGATCACAAAAGGCGGTTTGATCGCGGTTTGTTTCGCCACATCGTAGCGCGAGATCACAATGTCGTTCACAAGTGGCAATCCCGCACCACGGAACACCGCCTTCGCGCGTTCCTTGTGCATCGCAACCGCCGACGCCAGAACGCCCGAATGCGTGTAGGGAATGTTCAAAATCTCAAGCAACCCTTGCACGCAACCGTCTTCGCCCCACTGTCCGTGCAACGCATTGAAACACACGTCGGGCTTAAGTTTCGTGAGCACCTCGGCCAAATCGCGCCCGACATCGATCTCGCTGACTTTAAATCCTTCGTCGCGCAACGCCTTCGCGCAACCTTGTCCCGTGACAAGACTTACGGGACGCTCCGCAGACCATCCGCCCATCAAAACCGCGACGTGCCGTTGCTCGGTCATGCGTGTTCTCCGTGTTTGTCGGCGTTACAAAATAAAGTGTCATCCCGGAAGTTAGGCGAGCCCGTTGCGCAGCAACGGTCTTGCGAGACCTACTATCCGGGACCCAGGAGTGACGAGTTTACAGCTTGTCACTCCTGGGTCCCGGCTCGCTGACTTTTCCATCGACGCTATTGCGTCGGGAAAAGTCGCGTCCGGGATGACAACGTTTGTGTTCATCCCTTCGTCCCGATCCGCTTAATCTCCCACTCAAGCTCGACGCCGCTCGCGGCCTTCACCTTCGCGCGCACTTCTTCGCCCAGCGCTTCGATCTCATCGCCGCTCGCCTCGCCGTGATTGATCAAGAAATTGCAATGCAAGGTCGACACTTCCGCATCGCCCCGGCGCAAGCCCCGGCATCCCGCTTGGTCGATCAACTGCCACGCTTTGTGCCCCGGCGGATTCTTGAACGTCGATCCACCGGTGCGGCTTTTGATGGGTTGCGTCGCCGAACGCGCATCGGTGATCTCGGTCATCCGCGCCTCGATCGCGCTCTTTTCGCCCGGCGTCGCCTGAAACAACGCCTCGATGAAAATCAAATCGGCAGGCACGTTCGAGCGGCGATATTCAAAGCCCATCTGCATATTCGTCAAGCGCACTTGGGCGCCGTTGCGATCGAGCGCAATCGCTTCGACCAAAACGTCCTTGAACTCGCGCCCGTAAGCGCCCGCATTCATGCGCAAACCGCCGCCGACCGTACCGGGAATGCCGCGCAGGAACTCAAGCCCCGAAAGCTCGGCCTCAAGCGCTGCCTTCGCGACGTTGACGTCGAGCGCGGCGGCCCCCGCGCGCACGCGATTGAGCCCCTCGGCCTTTGCATTCATAAAGCCGCGCCCCAAACGGATGACGACGCCCTCGACGCCGCCGTCGCGCACCAGCAAATTCGAACCGACGCCGAACACCGTCAGCGCCACATCCTTCGGCACGTCTTTCAAGAACGCGGCCAGATCGTCCGCATCGGGCGGCAGATACAAAACCTCGGCCGGTCCCCCGGCGCGAAACCACGTCAGATCCTTGATCGGCGCCGCCGCCTGATACGATCCCCGCACGCGCGGCAAACGCGCGCTTAGGTTTGCGCCCGTGGCCATGCGTTACCTCTTGGCGTCGCGTTGAGCCTGCAACTGCCCCGGCAACGCATTGGCCCAGTTCGTGATCGAGCCCGCGCCCAAACACACGACGTAATCGCCCGGATGCGCGATCTCCGCCACGATTTTGGGCAGGTCTTCCGGCCCGTTCAGCGCGATCACGTTGCGATGCCCGTGCGCGCGCATGCTTTCGACCAAACTGTCGCGCGACACGCCCGGCAGCGGTTGCTCGCCCGCCGCATAAACGTCCGACACGATCACCGTGTCCGCGCCGTGCATGCAGATCGAGAATTCCTTGAACAGATCTTTGAGCCGCGTATAGCGATGCGGCTGCACGACGGCGATCACCTTGCCCATGGCAACCTGCCGCGCCGCCTTCAGCGCCGACAAAATCTCGACCGGATGATGCGCATAATCGTCGATGATGGTGGCCCCGTTCCACACGCCGGTCTTCGTAAAGCGCCGCTTCACGCCTTCGAACTGCGCCAGCGCCTCGCGCACCGTCACGTCGGGCACGCCCAACTCGCGCGCCACCGCAATCGCCGACAAGGAATTTTGCACGTTATGTTCGCCCGGCATCGGCAACATCAAACCGGCAAACGTACGCGAACCGCCTTTGACGCGATCCGACAACAGCACGTCGAAATGCGACAGCCCGCCTTCAAAGCGCACATTGACCGCCCGCACATCCGCCTGCGGCCCGTAGCCGTATGTGATCAAACGCCGGTCGCTCACCCGCCCGATCATTGCCTGCACTTCCGGATGATCGATGCACAGCACCGCAAAACCATAGAAGGGAATATTCTCGACGAACGTATCGAACGCCCGCTTCAAACCCTCGAACCCTTTGTAGTGGTCGAGATGCTCGGGGTCGATATTCGTCACGATCGCAATCGTCGCCGGCAGCTTGATGAACGTGCCGTCGGACTCGTCGGCCTCCACCACCATCCAGTCGCCCTGCCCCAGCCGCGCATTGGTTCCATAGGCGTTGATGATGCCGCCGTTGATGACCGTCGGATCGAAGCCGCCCGCTTCAAGCAACGCCGCCACCATCGTCGTCGTCGTCGTCTTACCGTGCGTGCCCGCGATC
>JAIOQG010000028.1 GCA_021413465.1 Alphaproteobacteria bacterium
GCCCGCGAAGCACAAAATTTAGGATTGTCGATCATGGTCGGCTGCATGGTTTCAACCTCCCTGTCGATGGCGCCAGCCTTTTTGCTTTCCTCGCTCGCCCATTTCGTCGACCTCGACGGCCCGCTCCTTCTGTCGCACGACCGCAAACCCGGCATGCGCTATGAAGGCACGCGAATGTTCGCGCCGTCCGCCGACCTGTGGGGCTAAGGAAATGTCGCTCGATCCATCATCGCCGTTCTCCGCCGACTACTTTGAAGCCCGCGCGAAATTCCTCGCCGCCGCCAGGGATCGCAACGTTAAGGTCGCCTCGCATCTCAATCCGCATGCGAAAGGTCCGAAAGGCGAAGACCTCTTTATCGACATCGGCACATGGGGCCCTGACGACGCGAAAGTGGGACTCCTCACGATTTCTGGCACGCACGGCGTCGAAGGTTATGCCGGCTCGGCCTGTCAAATCGGTTGGCTCAAAAGCGAAGACGCCGCGAACTGGCCGCGACACCTAAAAGTCGTACTCGTCCACGCACTGAACCCTTACGGCTTTGCCTGGAACCGGCGCGTCAACGAAGAAAACGTCGACCTCAACCGCAACTTTCTCGACCACAGCGCCCCGTATCCGGCGAACGACGGTTACAACGAGTTGAAATCCGCTGTTGCACCCATCGACCTCTCCACCGAAAGTCTGAAACGCGCCAGCGAGCTATTCCGTGTCTACGCCAAACAACACGGTGCCTTTGCGCTGCAGGAAGCGGTCAGCAAAGGCCAGTACACGCACCCCGACGGCATGTATTTCGGCGGCACGCGCGAACAATGGTCGGCCGGCATCCTGCGCCACGTGGTGCGCCGCGAACTGGGTCGCTGCGGCCATGTCGGCGTCGTCGACTTTCACACCGGCCTCGGCCCCTACGGTTACGGCGAACTCATCAGCGAAGACGCCGCCGACACCCCGGCCTATCGCCGCGCCCGCGCCTGGTGGGGCGACACGGTGCGCTCGACCAAAGCCGGTGAATCAGTTTCGGCCGACGTCTCGGGCAGCGTGGATTCCTGCATCCCCCGCCTGCTGCCGCACGCCGAAGTTACGATGACCGCGCTCGAATACGGCACCTACTCGACCTTGGAGATTTTCGACGCCCTGCGCGCCGACAACTGGCTGCACACCCGCTCGGACCCGCTAGGTTCGCAAGCGCAGCAGATCAAAGCCGACATTCGCTGCGCCTTTTACCCCGACCGCGACGATTGGAAGGAAATGGTCTGGCAACGCGGCGAAGCCGTGCTGGCCCAGGCTGTGGCAGGCCTACGCAAATCCTAAGCGCGAGCACGGCAGAACCGAGGTCGCTTACTGCAGATCTTCGTCATCCTCGTCAGGCAACGCTGTCGAGCACGTACCGCCATCCTGAATCTGCCGCAAGCGACCTTCGAACTCAGGGATCGATCGGCTCCGTCTCTCTTCTCTCAGCCGTTCGATCGCAAAGCGCTCGGCTTGAACGGCGAGCCCGCGCTCGCCTGTCGCGGCAAACGCGCAGGCAACGGTGTCGGCGACATCGGCGTCGCGAGGCGTCGCGGCCCATGCCGACAAAGCGTACTGCACCGCCAGACGCCCGCGGCTCCGGGCAAGCGCGGGGTCCGTCGCATAGAGCCAGGCCAGACTGTTTTGCACCTGCTCATGCGTAGGATCGGACGCCATGGCCAACTCCAGCACTTTGCGTTTTCCCGCCACGCCATCGACCCGTCGCGAAATCAGCAAAAGATAATTCGCGCGCGCATAGCCCGCCGAAAGACTGCGCAAGAAGCGCCGGCGCTGCGGCCACTCTCGGTACTGCGGCCCGCCGTCGACGGCATAGTCCTCGTTTCTACTCGGTCCGCCCGCCGTCCAATCCCAGTTCAGCGCCAATGTCGGATTCAGGTGCCAGCGCACGAAATGATGATCCCCCACCGAGACAAGGCGAATGTCCCACCCCATCCGCTGCCCCACGCTGATGATCAATTGCGATCCGAGCGCGTCGTTGACGAAATACAGCGGCTTCGAAGGATCGACATAGCGCGCGCGAAAGCCGTTCACTTCGCCCGGCGCCAAAATCAGCTTGCGCTCTTCGCCCGAAAGATTGAGCGGCTCGAAAGCGTCGGCAAGCGAATCTCTCGCGTAGCGCCGCGCCGTCGGTATGATGAAATTGTGCTCGGCTATGGCGACTTGCACCGCATCGAGCGCGTCGATCGCGTCTCGACGCGTGCGGGGTCGCGAATATCTATTCGCCGCGGCCGCCGTAGCGCGCTCCAAGACCGAGCGCAGCAACGCGAACTTGACGCTCGAAACCGGTCGAACGCCAGCCTCGATCTGTAACATCTGGTAAGACAGGGTCGACTCGATCGGTAGCGGTGAATCCGCCGCTGCCGGCGACACAAACATCGCCGTACACAATGAGACGACGATCGCCGCCGCAGCGGCATACCGTTTCGAACCAATCATTTCCCTTCCCCCCAATCGTCGCGGCCCCCGCCGCGCCACTACCAGCCGCTAGCTGCCGTCGGATTTCGTGCAGACCTGCGCACCGTCTTTGTCCGTCGAAACCACGCCGCAAGCGTCCTTGCATTTCTTCGCAGCCGCCGGATCGTTGGCATCGAGTTTCGTCGTACGTGTTGCGCCCCCTGGCGCGGCGCAGGCGCGCGCAATCGTGCACATTTTGTAGCCGTCTTGATCGGTCGACACAGCGCCACCTTTGTCTTTGCACGCCTGTTCCGCAGCTGGATCGTTCGCCGTGAGCCTAAAGAAGCTTGGCCCCCTGTCGGCAGACGCACCGGGCACCGCACCGAACGCGCCTCCGCCGAATGACGATACGGTGAAGACGGCAACCGACGCACACAACAACGCCGAAACTCTCATGACTTCCTCCGTTTGTTTAAACACACGTTCTAAACCTCGTGGCGGGCACGGACGCGGTGCGATTTCAACGCCCATCACAGCACAATTGGGGCACCAGATGAGAGCACAATGTGGGCACAAGACCCGGCGCACCGCACCGAACCGCCGACATACTACCGTCTCGCGCGATTCGAACCGACCTGGCTTCTCCCCCAGGTAGATTTGCCCGAACGCGGTGTTGCCGGTCGAAGAAGCCCGGATTTCAGACCTCGCATGGCGAACAACAGCCTTCGGGACACTTGCTTCAACCCTGCGCCTTGAGCCAGACTGCAGCCCAACCCTAACTCGAAGAGGCGACCCCATGAAGACCTGGCGCAAACCGCAAGTGCGTGAAATCTCGGCCGCGATGGAAATCAACTGCTACGCGTCTGCGGAATAACAACGGCCGGCGCGCTTCGCATCGCGCCATGACGCCATGAAGATCATCGTGCTCGGGGCCGCCGCCGGCGGCGGCTTCCCGCAGTGGAATGCGAACAGCACGCTGAACCGGCGCGCCTTTGCCGGCGTCACGAACTTCCCGCAATCGACGCAATGCAGCCTCGCCGTCTCGGCCAACGGCGACGATTGGCTGCTCCTCAACGCCTCGCCCGATCTTCGCCAGCAAATCGTCGCAACTGAAGAACTCCATCCGCGCGAGGGCCTGCGGTCATCGCCCATCAAATCGGTCGTCCTGACCGGCGCCGACGTCGACGCCATTGCGGGGCTGCTGACGATGCGCGAGCGCCAAGCCTTCAGCGTCTGGGGCAGCGACTACGTCATGGCCGCCATCGAGGCGAACTCGATCTTCGGGGTCCTGGACCGCCACGTCGTCCGCCTCGAACG
>JAIOQG010000245.1 GCA_021413465.1 Alphaproteobacteria bacterium
CCGACCGTCTCGTTGAACAGATTTTTGACGTTCTCCGTCAAGCTCGGTGCGTGGCCTGTCGACAGGGCGTCGCCGATTGCCGCACGCAAGCGCGCCGCGACGTCGCTCAACTCGCGCAAGTGCACGTCTTGAAGGTCGAGCCGAGCCAGAACTTCCTTGGTCGCCGACGTAAACGCCTCGACGCCCGCAGATTTGATCTTGGCCGATGCCAGCACGCCCGCCTTGTCCTTTGCATCGGCGTATTGATCGCCGATCTTCCCCGACGAAATTTGCGCCTGCGTTTTTTGCGTCCGCACTTGGATGCGCGAATACTCGTTGATCAGCGACTGGCTAAACGACGACGTGCCAACTCGTTCAAGCATTTTTCGTCCTCATTCCTCAGGCGGGGTTACGCCCCCGGACAAATTCGAATTCTCACACTGCGTTCAAAAGCGTGTCGTACATCTGCTGCACGACCGAGATCAGCCGCGCCGAGGCGTTATAGGCTTGCTGAAAGATCATCATGTTCGACAGCTCCTCATCGAGATTGACGCCCTCAACCGCTGTACGGCGACTCACCGCTTCTTCATGCACGTCCTGACGGAACACGCTTTCAGACGCAGCTGTATTCAACGCGTCGGACTGTTTGCTCATGATCAAGGCCGTGTAATCGCTGATCGACATTTGACCGCCGGCCAAGCCCCCGACGTTTGAAATTGACACCGCCGCATTGGCGATCTGCGCCAGCCGCACGGCACCACGATTGTCGGAAATGCCCAACACACGATCGCCCACAACGGTGCTCGCCGATAGATCGAGCTGTGCCAAGGCCAACTTCGAACCGTTCGCGGCGATGTCGCTACGCACCGAAAGACCAGCCGCCTGATTTTGGCGCATGGCAGTACCCAAGCCGAAGAACTGCGAAAGGCCGACACCGGTGGTGCCGCGAGCTGTCGTATCGTTGGTGACCTCAAGCCTTGCACCGGCGTAAGCGCCCGAAGGCGTCATGCTCAAGTTGCCATTCGCATCCAGCGCAAACGTCGCGGTACCCGCCGCTGCCGTGTTCAAATCTGTCACGACATCGGCAACGGTCGCGCCGCCGACCGTCATGCTGAAATTGCGGATCACCGCACCATCGGCGCCGCGCAGAACGAATTGTGCCGTCCCTCCGGGCGTAAAACCATGCGCATCCGCCGCCGCAACACCCGTCGCAAAACTAGACGGGCTCGCACCGCTTACCAAATCGTTGAGACCGAAGAATTGACTCAAGCCCCGCCCGCCGCGCGACGCCGGCGTCGCCGGGTCCTGCATCATCGCGACGCCGTTGCCGGCGCCCGCAGCAGCAATGCTCAGCGCCCCATTCGAAAAACTCGCCGTCGCCGTACCGCCGAGCCCGGCATTGATCGCATTCACCAAATCCGCGACCGTCGAGAGCGTCGACAAATCGAGATCGAGCCGTTGCACCAACTTGCCTTGGCTATCGACGACCGCGACGGTCGCTCTGCCCGAAAAATTCAAAGCGTCGCCGGCTGACAAGCCCGTGTTGCGTCCGTTGAGACTCGCGGGCGGCGGGACGGCTGAACTATCGTTGTGCACCGCATTGAGTTGTTCGGTGATCGAAGACGCCAGCGCGCCCAACTGTTCTGCAAGGTCCGGCAAAGCCTTGTCGCGCAAGTCGATCAAACCGCGAATCTCGCCACTGCGAATGCGCCCCTCAAGCGCGGTCGGCGGCCCCGCGTCGGTTCCGCCTTCGGGATTCGTTCTTTGCAAATTCAACGACGGAAATGATGTGCTCGACGCCACGGCTGTGGGACTGACATACCGCAACTCTGAGCTCAGATCGTTGATCAACGACGTTCCGTCGCCCAGAGCAACGAACACCCGCCCGTCACTCTGATCGAAGGTCCGAATGTCGAGATACTTTGAAAGGTCGGCAACCGCCATGTCGCGCTGATCGAGCAGAGCGGTCGAGGTATCGCCTCCGCCGACGGCAATTTTTACTTTCGTATTCAGTTCGTAGATTTTCGCCAGCAAGCCATTGACGCTCGACACATCGGTAGTTAGCTGGGCATTCGCGTCTTGGCGCAGCGTTTGAACATTTGCCGCCATTGCCGAGATCGAACTCATGGCGCTCGTTACCGCGCTCAGTGCCGAACTTCGGCGCGCCAGCGACGCGGGATCGACGCTAAGTTGCGTCAACGCGGTCATCGCCCCGGAAATCCGCGAGTCGAGCGAAGAACCGCCGTTCAATGATCCGACCAAATCCTGCACACGTTTGAAATAGCTCGCCAACACATCGGCTTTGCCCAACGCCCCCGTCGAACTCGTCGCCTCGCGCGCCAAAAAATCGTCGGCAATGCGGCGAACCTCATCGATCTGAACGCCGTGCAATTTTCCGGCTGTCACTTGAGGTCCGAAGTCGACCGCACGACGGTGATAGCCTTGGGTATTAACGTTCGCGATATTGTTCGACGTCACGCGCAACGCGG
The DNA here is from genome assembly GCA_021413465.1 of Alphaproteobacteria bacterium. GTDB lineage: Bacteria > Pseudomonadota > Alphaproteobacteria > Micropepsales > Micropepsaceae > SZUA-430. The sequence goes on from JAIOQG010000245.1 coordinate 2,469, forward strand.
TCTGATTGCTTTGCAGCCCGCTCGTCGCCGTATTCAAGATCGAGTTCAGTGACATCGCCTTCTCCTAGTTCAACGTCCGGCCCGGCAGGATTTGCCCGTCCAAGCAGCCATTCCTGCCGCCGCCACGGGGTCCGCCCTCACCGCTCAAACACCTGATGGCGTGCAAAACAGCGCTGAAATACTGCATTTCCCATGACACAAGCGGCATGCGTGACGCCTTTCGGGCCTTACGTTGCCAATGGTCGTTTGCAACGCCGATGCCACATCGCACGCAGGCAACCCTTGCAGCCTTCGTATGGTCGAAACTGCCGGACAGCCCTGCAATCTCTGCCGTGGCGGCAGGCCCCAACGCTTGAAGCAGTTGGAAAACAGCCAACTGCAGCTTTGGCAAGAGGCTTGCTAACAAACCCACGACGGCAGAGTGCGCCCGTCAAACAAACGCGTGTGAGATGAACCAGATCGCAGCCATCGTCAGCCCGGCAGTGCTGTCCAATACAGCAGGCTCAGTCGCGTCAGCGACGAGCGCCGACGCGCAAGGCGAAGGCTTCGCAGGCATCCTCGCGCAGTTCCAGTCTGTCCTCGCCAACGAAGCATCCGTTGTTGGCGGCGTTGGCGGCGCGAACGCTGCGGTCGATGGCGCACTGAATACCGAACTCCTGCAAACCCAATCTGTCGTCGGCGAAACGCCGGCGCCTCAGATCACCGATGCTCTCGCCGCCAGTCTCGCGCAGATTCAAGGCTTTTTGGCATTCCAAGGCGAAGCCGAAACGCCCGCGCCGGTTGCAGCGCCGATCGGCGCCGACGTCAGCATCGCGGCTCAGGTCGCAACCCTGCAGAGTGCGTTACAAACTGCAGCTGACCAGCCCCCAATAGCGGCGCAGCAAACGGCAACTGCATCCCAGAAGCCTGCAACCGGTGATCAATCGCCGCTTGTCGCAGCGACGATACAGGAGCCGCAATTGCGCGGCACAATTCCGCCTGACCAAAGCGCCGCCCCTGCGAAGGACCCGGCACAATCGGCGAAAACCCAAACTCAACCGCCCGCGCAAAACGCTGACACGGCCCTCTCGCTCCTCGCCGCTGTACCCTCGACAGGCAAGCAGGATGCGCCGGCCAATGCGGCCCCAGTCCACGCAAAAGCCGCTACAGCGACCAAACGCTCGACGAATGCAGCCCCCACCGATGCGGCCACGCAGGTCCAGGCGCAGCCGCTCAAGTCGTACGACAACACTCAAACGGCAAACCCTGCCCCCGCCGTCGCGCCGGACGCCAACGCAGCCAATCAAGCTGGACAAAACGGCGCGCAGAGCAGCGTCCCCTCGCTGCCCACCCATCCAGTCGGCGTCAACTCGGGTCACACGTTGCCGAACGTGATTGCGGCACAACAATTTGAGGCGGCGCCGGCGACAGCGTCGCTCCCGCCTGTCCCGCTCGAAGCCTTGGCCGCTCAAATTGCGCGCAAGTTCGAAGGCGGTGCCAGTCAATTCGAGATTCGACTGCACCCGGCAGATCTCGGCAAGCTCGACATCTCGCTAAGCGTGTCGGCGGACGGCCAAGTTCAGGCCGCAGTGCGTGCGGAACGCCCTGAAACCCTGGAACTTTTGCAACGCGATTCGCGAAATCTCGAACAGCAATTGCGCCAGGCCGGCCTCGACGTCGGTTCGAATGCCCTAAGCTTCTCGCTCTCGAACGGCAACAACCAGCGTCAATCGCCGTTCTCGGGCTGGCCTGCCTTCGCGAACGCCAATCCCGACGCCGACCTGCCCGCAGACGTCGTCGCCTCAAAATATGTCGCCGTTCGCGTCCGCGACGGCATCGATATCAGCGTTTAACCGGAAGACAAAGATCATGGACGTAGGTGCAGCAACACAAGCCGCAGCCAAGCCAACGGCGGCGAAGGCCACGTTGAGCGGAAACTTCGATACATTTTTGCGTCTGCTGACGACCCAACTGCAGAACCAGGATCCACTCGAACCGCTCGACGCTACGAAATTCACGGAGCAGCTCGTTTCCTATTCGCAGGTCGAACAACAGATCAACACGAACAGCAATCTTGAATCGCTGCTGGCACTCACTAAGGCCGGCGCCGGCGCAACGGCAGTGAGCTATTTGGGCAAAACCGCACTCACCTCCGGCCCGCTCTCCGCCCTCGACGGCGGCGCCGCATCGTGGCGTTACGTTCTGCCGTCCGACGCTGCAAGCGTTCAGATATCCATCTTGGACGCCAACGGCAAAGTCGTACACACGCTCACGGGGGAAAAGACCACCGGCGCGCACGAACTCACGTGGGATGGCAAAAACAGCGCCGGCACGCAATTGCCGGACAGCGTCTACAAACTTTCGATCAACGCCCGCGATGCCACCGGCAAAGCAATCTCGAACACGGTCTCGGGCATGGGTCTCGTCAAAGAGGTCGACATGTCGGGCGCCGAACCGGTGATTGCCGTCGGCAACCGAATTGTAAAATTAAGCGAAATCCTGGGTCTGAAGAACTGAGAGCGACCTGCCCTTTTGAATGGGATGCCAACAATCGCACGGCGCAAAGTGCCGTCTTGAAACAAACGAATAACGGGCCTGAAGCGCCCCAAATTCAAGGACGAAACAAGGAGTTGAGTTATGAGTCTCTACGGTGCGCTTTACACGGGTGTTGCTGGTCTCGCCGCGAACAGCCGCGCGATGGCAGTGACCTCGACGAACATCGCAAACATCAACACGGTCGGCTACAAAACGACGCGAAACGAGTTCTCGACTCTCATCGCTTCGGCGTCGGGCACTGGTACCTACGCGACGGGTGGTGTGAAATCGGTGGCACTGCCCGAAATCACCCAACAAGGGGACCTTTCCCAAACCGCCTCCTCAACCGATCTTGCCATCTCCGGACAAGGCTTCTTCGTTGTCACTAACACGGCGATAGCCAACCCCACGCCGAGCGAATTGCTTTACACGCGCGCTGGTGCGTTCCAGAAGGACGCCAACGGGTACCTTTACAATGCCGGCGGTTACTTTCTTCAGGGCTGGGCGCTCGACGCCAACGGCAACATTCCAACCAACGCCAATGAAATGACCCTGGTCAATCTGGGTCAGATTACGGGCACGGCTCTGCCGACGACAACCACGTCGTTGCGTGCGAACCTGCAATCGACGCTCACGCCGGTCGCGGCCTACACCGCCGGCGACATGAACGCCGGAACGGTATCCCCGCAATTCGAATCGTCGATTGAGGTTTACGACAGCCAGGGTTCGGCGCGTCCCGTGCGCATGGCGTTCCTCAAAACTGCCGCCAACACCTGGCAGTACGAAGTGATCTATGACGGCAATCCTGCCGACATCGGCGGCGCGGCCTCGAACCCGATTTACACCGGAACCATGACGTTCAACACGGACGGCACAATCGCGACACCGGCGCCGCCGGTAAACATCACGATTCCGTTTACGGCCGCATCCGGTCTGTCGGCCCAACCGATCGACTTTTCGTTTGGAACGCCTGGTGCTGCGGATGGCTTCACACAGTTCGACACTACCTCCACCTTGTACGGATCAAACATCAACGGCACTTTGTTCGGTGGATTGGCTGGCGTTCGCGTCGACGAGCAGGGTTTCATTATCGCGCTCTTCACGAACGGAATTGAAAAGCAACTCTACAAGCTTCCGGTTGCCACGTTCTTGAACGCCGACGGATTGGGCGCGCTCAACAGCAACGCTTACCGTGCAACGGTCGAATCCGGCGGCGCCAGCTTCAAAAGCGCCAACGTCGGTGGCGCGGGTTCGATCTCGGGTTTGACGCTCGAACAATCGACTGTTGACCTTGCCAAAGAGTTTTCGAACATGATCGTGATTCAGCGCGCGTACACCGCTGCATCCAAGATCATTACAACTGCGGATGAAATGTTAGAAGAATTGACGCGGCTGAAGCGCTAACGGCCGCGTGGCATTCATAATCATGAATGTACCACTTCGGCTGGCATGCAAGTTGCGTCGTTCTCTGCAACGCGAAGTTAGTAACGTTTCCATACCCGCCCTTAGGGGGAGGAAACGTAGGCTCCGCGTCAGTAAATGGTATCGAATGCAGGAGCGCGTATGGTGATGAGCGAAGAACGGCATGGCCGAGTTACGTACGTCATTGGCCCCGACGGGAGCCCGTTGACGATCGCCGATCTGCCGCCGCCCAACACGAGGCGGTGGGTCATTCGCCGCAAGGCGGAAGTTGTTGCCGCCGTGCGTGGCGGATTGTTGAGCCTCGAAGAGGCCTGCAATCGCTACACATTGACGGTAGAGGAGTTTCTGGCGTGGCAGCGCGCCATCGACAAATACGGCCTTGCCGGCTTGCGCACGACGCGCGTCCAGCAATACCGCAATTAGTCAGTAAACGGATTATTAGATATCGAGGCCGGATGCGGGTTTCCCGCGTCCGGCCTTTATCTTTTGTTGACCTCTCGTTAAACGCAACTTTACCGCGCCATGGGTAATTTTTGCCTATGCCAATGCACAAGAAGGCGTCGTCGCCGTTTGTGCGAGTTTGGTGCATGGGACCTAAGAACGCGCGGGAGCGCTCACCTCGGTGGGTATGTTGAAATCGTCAGGCCTGGGAAAGATGGGCGCAATGGCAGGCCTCACGGCCGCCGTTGCAGGATTCTTTATGTACGTCATGGGCTGGATGACGGAACCGCCGAAGGCCCTGCTGTTCTCCGGCCTCGATCCGCGCGACTCGTCTGAAATTGCGGCGCGCCTCGACGCCACGAAAGTTCCCTACGAACTTCAGGCCGATGGCTCGACCATTCTCGTCCCGTCGGATCAGGTGCTTCGCTTGCGCATGCAATTCGCCGGTGACGGCGTTCCGGCCGGCGGCTCGGTCGGCTACGAGATTTTCGATCGCACCGACGCTTTCGGCCAAACCAGTTTTGTTCAGAACGTGAATCTGGTGCGCGCGCTCGAAGGCGAACTCGGTCGCACGATCCGCTCTTTGTCGTCGATCGCCAACGCACGCGTTCATCTCAACATCCCGAAGCACGAACTGTTTGCCGAAAAGCAGGCGGACCCGACCGCATCCGTCGTCATTCGCGCCCGCGGCGCCATTTCCCCGGGCCAAGTCCAAGCCATTCAAAACCTCATCGCCTCTGCCGTCCCCGGCATGAACGCGGGCACCGTCACCGTTATCGACGAGAAAGGTGCGATGTTGGGCGGCGGCGCGAGCCAAGCAGGCGGCTCGGCCGTACAGCATGACGAACGCACGGCCTCCTTCGAAGAGCGCGTTCGCAAGCAGATCGATGACATCATCACGGGCATTGCCGGACCGGGCCGCGCCCGGGTGCAGGTTTCGGCCGACATCGACTACAACCGCATCACGCGCGAAACTCAGACCTTTGATCCCGACGGACAAGTCGTGCGTTCGACACAAACGACCAACGCCGACGCAACGAACCAAGACGGCAGCGGCTCGCAAGGCGTCACCGTCGCCAACGCCCTCCCCGCGGGCGCCCAAGACGGCAGTTCGGGCGGCGCCGGTGCGTCTTCTTCAAACGACAAACGCTCAGAGGAAACCGTCAACTACGAGATATCCAAGACCACTTCGACCGAGATCCAGGAAGGCGGAACCGTCAAGCGCCTGTCGGTGGCTGTGGCTGTGGACGGTTCTTACACCACCGACGACAAGGGCGTTCGCACCTATCAGCCGCGCGCCGCCGAGGAGATGCAGCAGATCGAACAGCTCGTGCGCTCCGCCATCGGCTTTGACGACAAGCGCGGCGATCAATTGAAGGTCGTAAACCTGCGCTTCAACCAACTTGAACCCGAAGTCTTGCCGCCGGTCGAGGAACCCTTCCTCGGATTGGCAAAGGAAGACATCTGGAAAATCGCACAGTTCGCAGGTCTAGGCTTGATCGCGCTGCTTTTGATTTTCTTCGTCATGCGTCCCCTGATCACCGCCATCGGCGCCCCGCAACATGGCGGCATGCTTGCCTCGCAGTCCCTGGCTGGTCCTGCCGGCGCCGCGGCGGCGGCATTGCCGGGCGGGTCGCAAGCGGCGCTGAGCGGTCCGTCCGCCGGCGCTTTGCCAAGTCCGCAAAATGTGATTTCCGGCGTGCAAAAGATGATTGATATCGCGCAGGTCGAAGGTCAGGTCAAAGAATCGTCCGTCCGCAAAGTAGGAGAAATCGTCGGTAAACATCCCGACGAGGCGACGTCCATCATGCGCCAGTGGCTCCACGAGTCGGCATGAGATTGGGATGAACGACCATGAGTAAAAGCCCTAAATCAGTCGCCCAAGGCGACGTCAAAGCGCTCACCGGTCCCGAACGCGCCGCTGTGCTTCTATTGGCGCTCGGCGAAGAACACGGCGCGCCGATTTGGAAGGCGCTTGACGACGATGAAGTCAAGGAAGTGTCGCAGGTCATGTCGAACCTCGGCACGGTCTCGTCCTCACTCATCGAGCGTCTGCTCGTCGACTTCGTGTCGCAGATATCGTCGACCGGTTCCGTTATGGGCTCGTTCGACTCGACCGAGCGCTTGCTGCAAAAATTCCTGCCCAAAGACCGCGTCAGCAACGTCATGGAAGAAATCCGCGGTCCCGCGGGCCGCACGATGTGGGACAAGCTGTCGAACGTGAACGAAAGCGTTCTCGCGGCCTACCTCAAGAACGAATACCCGCAAACGGTGGCGGTGGTTCTGACAAAAATCAAACCCGAGCACGCATCCAGAGTCTTGGGTGCACTGCCCGAGGATTTTGCCCTTGAATGCGTCGGTCGCATGCTGCGCCTTGAATCCGTCCAAAAAGATATCCTGGACAAGGTCGAACAAACCCTCCGTCAGGAATTTATGACCAACCTTGCGCGCACCTCCAAGCGCGACGCGCACGAGTTGATGGCGGAGATATTCAACAATTTCGATCGTCAGACGGAAGGGCGCTTCATGACGGCGCTCGAGGAACGCAATCGCGAAGCGGCCGAACGCATCAAAGCTTTGATGTTCACCTTTGAAGATTTGGGCAAGCTCGATTCTGGTTCCATCCAAACCCTGCTCCGTGCCGTCGACAAAGCCAAACTTGGCACCGCGCTTAAAGGCGCCTCCGCAACGCTGCGCGATCTGTTCTTCTCGAACATGTCCGAACGTGCCGGAAAGATTCTGCGCGAAGACATGGAATCGATGGGCCCGGTGCGTCTCAAGGACGTGGATGAAGCGCAGATGGGCATGGTCCTCGTGGCAAAAGATCTCGCCGCCAAGGGAGAAATCATGCTCTCCCAGAACAATGCCGAAGATGAGCTTGTCTACTGATGGCGAGCGCACCACCGATGCAAACAACCCAGCACGCCAAATTCAATTTCGACAACGTGTTCGGCGCCAAAGACGCGTCGGAACAGCCTGCGTCACCGCGCGCCCGCAGCACCTATTCCGCGGCCGAAGTCGAAGCGATCCGCGCGGAAGCCCTGCTGCAGGGCAAAAACGACAGCGAAGCGATGTCATCCGCCTTGCGCGCGAAATCTCTTACCTTCGTCGCGCAGAATTTGACGACCGTCATCGCCCAAGCGGACGCCTCGATCGCAGCCATCAGACAGGAAAGCGCGCAACTGGCACTCGCGGTTGGGCGAAAACTGGCTGAATCCGCCCTTGCCGCCTTTCCGGCCAAGGAACTCGAAGAACTTGTCGTCGGCTGTTTGCATAAAATGCATGCCGAGCCCCGCCTCGTCGTCCGTGCGTCGCCCGTCTGCGCCGAAATGCTCCGCGGTGAAATCGACGACATGTGCACAAAGCAAGGATTCGCCGGCCGCGTCATCGTGATTGCCGAACCGTCGCTCGCAGGTACCGATTGCCGGATCGAATGGGCCGACGGCGGTATCGAACGTGACGTCAACGCAACATTCGCCTCCATCGAACAAAGCGCCGAACGCTGGCGCGCCTCAACATCAGCCGAAGAGAACTGAAGATGTCAGAAACAACGGACGTCACCCTTCCCGAATTGCAGACGTCGTCGGCGCCGCCGCCGGATTCGTCGTCCGAGCCCGACGTCAAACGTTCGGCGGCCGAACTCGAAGCCGTGTTTGACGTCTTGGTCAACGTCTCTGCGGTTCTGGGGAAGTCGACGATGGAAGTCAGCCAGCTGCTGAAGCTGGGTCGCGGCACAGTCGTCGAACTCGATCGCAAGATCGGCGAGGCGATCGATATCTACGTCAATGACCGCCTCGTGGCGCGCGGCGAAGTTGTACTTGTTGAAGACAGGCTAGGCATCACCATGACGGAAATCGTCAAGGGCGAGCGTTCGTAACGGATTTTTTGAAAGAACAAAGCTATGCGTCTTCTCATTGTCGGACAACTGAACGGTCAAATCGGCTTGGCGACGAAAATCGCCATCAGCCGCGGCGCTAAAGTCGCGCACGCGACGACGATCGACCAAGCAATGGCCGAATTGCGCGACGGGCGCGGTGCCGATCTCTTGATGGTCGATGTTGCCCAGCCGATCGCCCAACTGGTGACGCAGCTCGCACTTGAACGCATCCATGTGCCGATCGTCGCTTGCGGCATCGGAACCGACGCAGCCGCCGCAGTGGAAGCGATCAAAGGCGGCGCGAAAGAATACATTCCCCTGCCCCCCGACGCGCAGTTGATTGCAGCCGTCCTGGCGGCGGTCTCGGACGAAAGCCACCAGTTGATTTTCGAAGACAAGGCCATGGCAAGCGTAATTGCGCTTGCCGAACAGGTCGCGCCCAGCGAAGCCTCGATCCTGATCACGGGCGAGTCGGGCACGGGTAAAGAAGTGCTGGCGCATCTGGTTCACCGCAAGTCGCACCGCGCTGACAAGCAGTTCATCTCGATCAACTGCGCTGCCATCCCCGACAACTTGCTTGAATCTGAATTGTTCGGTCACGAAAAAGGTGCCTTTACGGGCGCCGTGGCGCGACGCATCGGTAAATTCGAAGAGGCGGACGGCGGCACGCTGCTGCTCGACGAAATCTCCGAGATGGACGTACGCCTGCAGGCAAAGCTCTTGCGTGTGCTGCAGGAGCGCGTCATCGACCGCGTCGGCGGCACGCAGCCCATCAAGATCGACATCCGCATCCTCGCTTCGACCAACCGCGACCTCGAAGGCGAAGTCCGCGCCGGGCGCTTCCGCGAGGATCTCTATTTCCGCCTGAACGTCGTCACGGTGCGCCTGCCGCCCCTGCGCGCGCGCCCGCTCGACATCGACGTCCTGGCCGAGCACTTCATGCGCAAGTACGCCGAAGCCAACGGAACCGATGCACGCGCCTTCGCCCCCGAAGCGATGGCGATGCTGCGCGGGCACACCTGGCGCGGCAACGTGCGCGAACTCGAGAACACGGTCCACCGCGCCGTCCTGCTCGCCAAGAGCCCGGTCGTGGGCCCGGAAGCCATCGTGCTGCAGGGCGCCACGCGCCCGGAAGACCGTCCCGGCGCCCCCGCCGCGAGCGGCGGCTCGGCCTCAGGCGGCGCCAAGGCCGGCCTCGTCGGCCGGACGGTCGACGACGTGGAGCGCGAACTGATCCTCGACACGCTGACGCACTGCCTTGGCAACCGCACGCATGCGGCGAACATCCTGGGCATCTCGATCCGCACGCTGCGCAACAAGCTGAAGATCTACAACGACCAGGGCTTCGCGCCCCCGGCGCCGCCTTCGGGCGGCGAACCGCGCGCCGCATTCTGAAAACACGAGTGAAACGGACTTAGGCGAACATGGCCGAACCGGCTGCTGGCCAGGAAGCACAGGTAGAGGGATTCGATCCGATGGAGCGCCTGCGGGCGCTCGGCCGGCAGGGCGAAGTGCTGCTCGCGCTCGGCGTGTTCGGCATCCTGCTCGTCCTGCTTGTTCCGCTGCCGACCTGGCTGGTCGACATCCTGCTCGCCCTGTCGATCACGATCTCGGTCCTGATCCTGCTCGTCTCGCTGTTCATCCAGCGGCCGCTCGATTTCAGCTCCTTCCCGACGATCCTGCTGATCGCCACGCTGATGCGCCTGGCGCTCAACCTCGCGACGACGCGCCTGATCCTGTCGCACGGTCACGAAGGCATCGCGGCTGCGGGCGAAGTCGTGCGCGCCTTCGGCGGACTGCTGATGGGCGGCAACTTCGTCATCGGCGTCATCATCTTCGCGATCCTCGTGATCGTGAACTTCGTCGTCATCACCAAGGGCTCGGGGCGCATCGCCGAAGTGTCGGCGCGCTTCAACCTCGACGCGATGCCCGGCAAGCAGATGGCCATCGACGCCGACCTGTCTGCCGGCCTGATCGACGAGGCGACCGCGCGCAAGCGGCGCACCGACCTCGAGGACGAGAGCACCTTCTTCGGCTCGATGGACGGTGCGGCAAAGTTCGTGCGCGGCGACGCGGTCGCGGGCCTGCTCATCACCTTCATCAATGTCATCGCCGGCATCATCATCGGCACGACCAGCCACGGCTTGACAATCGCGCAGGCGGCCAACTACTACACGCTGCTGACCGTCGGCGACGGCCTGGTCAGCCAGGTGCCCGCGCTGATCACCTCGGTCGCCGCGGGCCTGCTCGTCACCCAGGCCGGCATCCGCGGCTCGGCCGACAAGGCGCTGTTCGGCCAGCTCGGCGGCTACCCCAAGGCGCTGGTGCTGTGCTCGGTGCTGACGGCAGCACTCGCGGTCGTCCCGGGCCTGCCCTTCATTCCCTTCGCGATCCTCGCAGGCATCAGCGGCTATGCCGCGTTCGAGATCTTCAAGCAGCAGGACGCGCTGGTCGCCGCCGAAGCCGCCGAGAAGATCATCGCCGAGGCTCCGCCGCCCCCGACCGAGGAGCCGATCCAGGCGTCGCTGCATATCGACCTCATCCGCCTCGAACTCGGCTACGGCCTGCTGCCGCTGATCAACGCCGACAAGGGCCAGCGCCTGACCGACCAGATCAAGGCGCTGCGCCGCCAGCTTGCCGGCGACATGGGCTTCGTCATGCCGTCTGTGCGCATCCAGGACAACATGCAGCTGCCCTCGACCGAGTATGCGCTGCGCATCAAGGAGATCATCGCCGGCCGCGGCGATCTGCGCCCGGGCCTGCTGCTGGTCATGGATCCGCGCGGCGAGGCGATCGCCATGCAGGGCGAGCCGACGAAGGAGCCGACCTTCGGCCTGCCGGCGATGTGGGTCGACGAATCGATGCGCGAGGAAGCGCTGTTCAAGGGCATGACGGTCGTCGATCCGCAGACGGTCATCACGACGCACCTGACCGAGATCATCAAGGACAACATGGCCGAGCTGCTCTCGTACACCGAGACGCAGAAGCTGCTCGACGAGCTGGGCAAGGACCACAAGAAGCTTGTCGACGAGATCGTGCCGACCCAGATCACCGTCGGCGGCCTACAGCGCGTGCTGCAGAACCTGCTGGCCGAGCGCATCTCGATCCGCGACCTGCCGGCGATCCTCGAGGGCGTGTCGGAGGCGACGAGCCAGACGCGCAACATCACCGCCATCACCGAGCATGTCCGCACGCGCCTGGCGCGCCAGATCTGCGAGCAGAACTCGGTCGACGGCGGCTTCATCCCGCTGGTCACGCTCGGGCCCGAATGGGAGCAGACCTTCGCCGAATCGATCGTCGGCCAGGGCGAGGACCGCCAGTTGTCGATGCAGCCCTCGCGCCTGCAGGAGTTCATCCAGGGCGTGCGCGGAACCTTTGAGCGCCACGCGCTGATGGGCGAGAACCCGGTGCTGCTGACCAGCCCCCTCGCCCGGCCCTTCGTGCGCTCGATCGTGGAGCGCTTCCGCCCGTCGACCGCGATCATGTCGCAGAACGAAATCCACCCGAAGGCACGCATCAAGACCGTGGGGACGATCTAAGCCATGCGCCTGAAGGCCTATCACGCCGCGACCGCCGAGGACGCGATCCGCCAGATCCAGCGCGAGCTGGGCGACGACGCGCTGGTCGTCGCGACCGAAACGGACGGTGCGGGAGTCCGCGTCGTCGTCGCGATCGAAAGCGGCCCCGACCTGCCCGAGCCGATGTTCGAGCCACAGCTCGTCGGCGAGGACGAGGAGCCCGAGGAACGCCGTCCCGTCCCCCGCTTCGGACGCGGCGGCACGCCGCCCGAAAGCGACGCGCTCGCCAAGGTGCTCGCCTTCCACGCCCTGCCGCCGATGCTCGCCGCTCGCCTCGAAGAGGGTGGAAGGCTCGGCCGGCGCACGCCGTCGGACAGCATCGGCAGCACGCTCGCCCGCCGGCTCGCCGGCACGTTCCGCTTCGCCCCGCTCGGCGGCCGCGCGACGGCCACGCCGCTGCTGCTGGTCGGCCCGCCCGCCTCCGGCAAGACGCTCGCCGTCGCCAAGATCGCAGCCCAGGCCACGCTCGAGGGCATGACGGTGCGCATCGTGTCGACCGACCGCGCCTCGGCCGGCGGCGTGCCCGCCCTTTCCGCCTTCGCGCAGATCCTCGGCGTGCCCTTCGACGTGGCCGAACGCCCGGAAGACCTGCAGCGCTTCGCGCTCGGCAAGCTGCGCGGCGCCATCCTGCTGGTCGACACCGCCGCCGCCAACCCGAACAACCCGGCCGAGATCGCTTCCCTCGCGCGCCTTGCCGTCGCCATCGGCGGCGAACCGGTCCTCACGCTGCCCGCCGGGCTCGACGTTTCCGAAAGTGCGGAGACCGCCGAGGCCTTCGCGCGCGCCGGCTGCACGCGGCTGATCCCCACCCGTCTCGACATCGCCCGGCGCATGGGCGGCCTGATGGCCGCCGCCGCCGCAGGCACCTACGCGTTCGCGGAAGCTTCGGTCTCCGGCAGCCCTGCCGACCCGCTCGAAGCGCTCGATGCCGAACGCTTCGCCCGAATTCTCGTCGCCGCTGCCAACACGCGCACGGCACGCAACACGGAGGCCGTATCGTGAGCCAGATCCACACCCTTCCCTACGCCGAGGCGCACACGCGCACGGTCGTGGAGACCGGACAGGACACAAGGCCGGCCAACTCGCTCGGCCTGATCGCCGTCGCCTCGGGCAAGGGCGGCGTCGGCAAGACGTGGTTCTCGATCACGCTTGCCAGCGCGCTCGCGCGCCGCGGCCTCAAGACCTTGCTCTTCGACGGCGATCTCGGCCTTGCGAACGTCGATATCCAGCTCGGCCTCTTTCCCAAGCGCGATCTCGGCCACTATTTCGCCGGCGCCCACCCGCTCGGCGAATGCGTGACGCGGTATCCCGTCGGCGGCTTCGACATCCTTGCCGGACGCTCGGGCTCCGGCAATCTCGGCAGTCTT
>JAIOQG010000246.1 GCA_021413465.1 Alphaproteobacteria bacterium
CCGAGGGGGGCTGGGACAAGACGGTAAAGACTTCGGTCCCGATCTTGTTGTCCACACGGCCATGCACAGCGAACCGCTTATCCACATGAAGGTTGAGCAAAAACTTCTCGACGGCTTGTATTTTTTCCACTCCCTGTTGAAAAAATGATTCTCAAACGCGTTTCCTTGCTGTAACATCTTGTGAGTGTGAGGACGTTGCGATTGGGGGCAACGGAATCGCTCGGGGGGAGCCGTCGTCGTAATGCTGTTCGGGGCAGCTCCAGTGTGATGAATTGGCCGCGTACATTTAATCGCCGACCGACATTGGTGCGGCGTCAGGCTTCATTCGACCCATCCGCTACCATCGAGGAGTTGCGCGATTACGTGCAGCAATTCTGGGTTGGTTTCGGCGGGCCTATTAAAGGCGTCGATGTTCAACCGGTACTGATTAGCGCCATCCGTGGCGAGTGGGTCGTGCCGGAATCCGCCACTGGCCGGCGGGTGATCCTTTATTTCCATGGCGGCGGCTACATTGCCGGGTCGCCGGAATCTCATCGACCGCTGGTTGCGCGCCTCGCCCATGCCGCGAGCGCACGGGCCTTGGTGCCGCAATATCGGTTGGCGCCTGAGTTTCCCTATCCCGCGGCGCTCCGCGATGCGGCCGATGCCTATCGGTGGTTGCTGACGCAGGGCATTACACCCAGCAATATTATCTTCGCCGGCGATGGCTCCGGTGGGGGACTTGCGATCTCGACCCTCCTTGCGCTGCGCAATGCCGGACTGCCCTTGCCGGCGGCGGCCGTTTGCTTCTCGCCGTGGGCGGACATGACGCTGTCGGGCTGGTCGATGCTCAAGAACAAGGGCTCGGACGATGCGCTGAGCTGGGAACTACTGTCGACGTGCGCGCGGCACTATCTGAAAGGCGCGTCGCCCGCGGAGGCGTTTGCGTCGCCGATTTATGGCGACTTCCGCGGATTGCCGCCGATGATGATTCATGCCGGTAGTGCGGAAGTGCTGAAAGACGATGCCAGCCGGCTTGGCGAGCGTGCGGCGGCGGCGAATGTGAACGTCAACGTCGAAGTGTACGAGGGCATGCCGCATCTGTTTCAGGGTTTGCACGAACTCTCGGAGGCGAAGGTCTCTTTGACCCGCGCGGCCGCGTTCATTAAGGCGCGCACGCCCGAGGTGATGCTGCGACGCGCAGCGCAATAAGTTCAACCGGCGTATTCGGTGTTTGCCACGACCGTCCGGCTTTCGGGCGGCCGTTGGTTTTAGGAAGCCGGCGTTCGCCGCCCGACTGCGAACTCTATTTCTTGCGTTTGAGCGTGCGTTTTGGCTTAGGGCCAGGCTTTTGGCGGGCCAACGTGCGATCCAGCTTTTTCTCAAGCCGTTGAATGAATACGGGCGAGCCCAGCGGCCTGCCGGTGCGTTCGCACGCGCCGACGGATTTCGTTTCCTGAGCCGTCAAGGGCCGCGCGAGTTCTTCGCGCCAATCATCGACAGTGTCCAGAACCAGTTTGACGTCGATGAGTGGGTCGCTCGTGCCTTTGAGGTGTGCACGCGCGCTCGACCAGCGCCAATCGCGCGCACGTTCGACGATGCGGGCACGCGACGGCGCCTGCTCGACGTAACGCGCGCAGAGCGGCAGCGACGGGCGATCCATCGGAAACGACGCAAAGCGGCCGCGGAACAATCCGCCCTTACGGGAGCGGCGCGCATTGACCGCGCGCGTGTACCGCCGATGGGCTTCGCCCAAGGCCGCGCGCAGACCATCGAGGTCACGCGGTACGAGAATGAGATGAACTTGGTTTGGAAGAAGACAATAGGCGACGAGCGCCACACCCGCATTCGCGCAACCCTCGGACAGAAGTTCGAGGTATTCCTTGTAGTCCGCATCGCCTGCAAAGATGCGCTGCCCACGCGTGCCCCGTTGCAGCACATGGTGCGGCGCGCCGGGGGCTACTGCTCTTGCTAATCTTGCCATAGGTGGATGTTACGTTTTCACAAGCCGGGCGTCAATTCGGGACCTTGCCGGATTCGTGTCCCCACAACCGACGATTTACCGCGACGCCTCAAAACCATCCGGGCGACCGCCGGATGCGCCGCCGCGAGCCCGTATGGGGCAGCAGGCACCCGGCAAAATCCGGCTTGACGCCCCACCTGGCGGAAGCTCACATCGGCGCGAACCATTGTTTTCGCCGAAAATCCCGATCCAAAGGCAGCCTCGTCATGAAGGTTTTTTCACCCGCTTTCGCGCTTCTGTCGGTTCTCATTTTGGCCACGGCTTGCGCTTCGTTACCGCCCGCGACGGGCGGCAGCGCAAAAGCCGACGAGACGCGCATTTCGCTCGTGCTCATTTGCGACATCTACAAAATGAACGAGGAGAACGGGCGCGGCGGCATGGCGCGTATCGCTGCGGCGATGAAGGCCGAGAAAGCGCGCCATGGGAACGTCTTGATCGCCCATGCCGGGGACACGATTTCACCGTCGCTGATGTCCGGGTTCGATAAGGGCGCGCATATCGTCGACCTGTTCAACATGACGCCGCTCGACGTGTTCGTGCCGGGCAATCACGAGTTCGATTTCGGGCCTGACATATTTCTGCGGCGCATGAGCGAGTTCAAGGCGGTAAAGCTCGCGGCCAATTTGCGCGAGGCCGGCGGAGCGCCGATTTCCGGCATTGCGGACGCGCAGGTATTTACGTTTGGTGGTGTGAAGCTTGGCGTCATCGGCTTGACGGCGGACGATTCGGCGATCACATCGCGTCCCGGCCGCCTGCAGTTTTCGGAAAGTCTTGCCGTTGCAACGCGCGAAGCGGCGCGGTTGCGCAAGGCAGGTGCGGATTTGATCGTGCTGGTACCGCATGCGGGGCGCGCGCTCGATCAACAACTTTTCGACTCAGGAATTGCAGATGTAATTTTGTCGGGTCACGATCACGACCTGTACATGAACTTCAATGAGAAGACCGCGATCGTAGAAGCGGGCGAGGACGGCATGGCGGTGGTTGCGGTTGATCTCGCCGTGCGCGTCGAGGATAAGGGCGACGGCAAGCGCAAAGTGCGCTGGTGGCCGCATTTCCGGTTCATCGATACGGCCGATGTGGTGCCCGACAAAGACGTCGCAGCGCGCGTCGCGACTTACGAGGCAAAGCTCGATTCCGCAATCGGCCAACCGATTGGACGGACCGAAACCGAACTCGACAGCCGCAATGCGACCGTGCGCGGCGGGGAAGCGGTCATCGGGAATTTGTTCGCCGACGCGTTGCGCGAAGGCACGCAGAGCGACGTGACGCTGATCAA
>JAIOQG010000247.1 GCA_021413465.1 Alphaproteobacteria bacterium
CTCGAGTGGCAGGGCAACACGCTGCGGTCGTTGTTCGCGCAAAAGCGCAATCTGCTCCGTCCGTCCTTCCACCGCATGTGGCTGGATATTCTGCGCTTCCGCCGCGACGGCCTCGCCGACCTTCATGCCGGGCGTACCGAAGGTCACACGCTCGCAACCTATCTTGCCGCGAACCGTTACGGAGACGCTTTCCGCGACAACTGCCTCATCCCCATGGGTGCCGCCATCTGGTCGTCCAGCGCGCAAGAAATGTTGGCCTTTCCCGCGCAAAGTTTCATCCGCTTTTTTGAAAACCATCGTCTATTCTACTTCGACAAGCCTGCGTGGTGCACCGTCGACGGCGGCTCGCGCGAATACGTGAAACGCCTAACCGCGCCCTTCAAAGACAGTATTCGTCTTGGCACAGCAGCCAAGTCGATCAGGCGCGATCCCATGGGCGCCCACGTCACCGACGCCACCGGGCACACCGAACACTTCGACCAAGTGATCCTCGCCTGTCACAGCGACGAAGCGCTGGCGCTGCTCTCCGATGCCAGCGACGCGGAGCGCGGCATTCTTGGCCCCATGCGCTACGCGCCCAACAGCGTTTACTTGCATCGCGATCCCGCTCTTATGCCCAAACGCAAATCCGTCTGGTCAAGCTGGAACTATCTCTCCCGTGACGCCGCTCGCGGCAACGCCGTAACGGTCAGCTATTGGATGAACGCCCTGCAATCGATCGACTCGAACCGTCCATTGTTCATCACACTCAATCCGACGACGCCGCCGGCCGCCCATTTGACCTTCCGCACCTTCAACTACGACCACCCCCAATTCGATGCGCAAGCGCTCATCGCGCAAAAGCGACTGCATCTGATTCAGGGACACCGGCACACGTGGTACTGCGGCGCCTACGCGGGATACGGCTTTCACGAAGACGGCCTGACCTCGGGCCTCGAAATCGCGCAACGGCTGGGGGCGGAGCTACCCTGGGGCAAGGTCGCCGCGCCGCGCATTTTTCCCGAACTCCAACTCGCAGCCCAATAACGGCCGGGGTGATCAAGATCAATGCGCGAAGATATATGCTCTGATGTGATGCCCGTGTCGACCGGACCAACCATGACCCCAAGCGCACACGCGACGAACGATAGAAGGGCACAACCCAAAGTGACGGGCGACATGCCCTATCTCGTGCGTCTGCTATTGCCCGTTGCTGCACGCCTGCAATGGGGAAGCGTGACAGTAAAATTGCCGGACGGCCGCAAGCTTGAAATTTCGGGCAGCACGCCTGGCAAACACGCCGAACTTCACATCAAGAACTACGCCTGCCTGTGGCGCCTGGTGCGGATGGGAAATCTTGGCTTTGCCGAAGGCTACCTCGCCCATGAATGGGACACGCCCAACCTGACGTCGTTGCTCGAAGTTTTCGCTCGCAACGCCGACTGCATGAGCGAACTCTACGATGGAAAATGGTGGGCCAAAATGGCCAGTCGCCTGGCGCACATCTTCAATCGCAACACGCGCGCAGGCTCCCGCCGCAACATTCACGCCCATTACGATTTGGGCAACGCCTTCTATCAGCGTTGGCTCGACGCCAGCATGACCTACTCGTCGGCGAAGTTCGAAACACCCGGCGAAACACTCGCGGCCGCACAGCTGAACAAGTACCGCAGCCTTGCCGCGCGCATTGACCTGCGCCCCGAACATCGCCTGCTGGAAATCGGCTGCGGCTGGGGCGGCTTTGCGGAGTTTGCCGCCAAAGAGATCGGCTGCCACGTCACCGGCATCACGATCAGCCGCGAGCAACACGACTTTGCCCGCCGGCGCCTGTCCAAGGCCGGCCTCGCCGATCGCACCGACATCCGCCTCGAAGACTATCGCGATACACAAGGCACGTTCGATCGCATCGCTTCGATCGAAATGTTCGAAGCCGTGGGCGAGGAATATTGGCCCGCCTACTTCCGGAAACTCGAAACAAGCCTCGCACCCGGCGGTCGGGCAGGCTTGCAGATCATCACGATCGACGAGCGCTACTTCGAAGACTATCGCTCGAACGTCGACTTCATCCAAAAATATGTTTTCCCCGGCGGCATGCTGCCCTCGATGCAAGCACTGCGCAATCAAGTGGCCGTAGCGGGTCTGTCGTGGACCGGCAACACCACATTTGGCTTGGATTACGCGCGCACGCTCGAAAGTTGGCGCGAGCGCTTCCTCGGCGCGTGGGATGACATCCGGCTTCTCGGCTTCGACGAGAAATTCAAACGCTTGTGGGGTTACTACCTGAGCTATTGCGAGGCGGGCTTCCGCGCGGGCTCGATCGACGTAACGCAAGTCGCCCTCGCCAAGCGGTAGCCTGTCTTATCCTCAAAAATGCATTTGATTCCGCCTCCCCCTTGAGTGGGTGGGGGTGTCCGAAGCGCCGAGCGCCCCAACCGCAAGGGGCAGGCGGACGTTGAGAGTGCAAATTCCGATTCAATAGAGCCCGAACGCACAACAGAGGACAGAGTCTCAGCGCCCGGCCAATCTCCGCGCGACAGCGGCGATGCCAACCAAAATCCCGCTGAATCCAGTCAGGCGCAGCGGTGCATCTTCCACCGCAAGACACAAACACATCTCGCCCGCACCGGCTCGAGGCTGGTGGTCGATCGACCCATCCGCAGTCGCGACGTCGCCCTTGGCATAAGAACCCGTAGCGTCGACAAAACTTCCCTGCAACACGAGTGTCAATTCCTGCCCCAAATGCGTATGGCTCGGCATGCGCCGTCCCGCCTCGATAGCAAGCAAGCGCACGGCCTCGCGACCGGCGAACGCAGGCAGCGCATACTCCCGCATACCGCGCAGAACAGGCACCCAGTTAAGTCGCGAGACTTCGCCGCCGAGATACCCACGCAGCGGATCCGGCACCGGCATCAACGACGACAGCGACGCCGAAGCCTTTGCCGTCTCGATTTGCACCGACGCCACATCGGGCGCGGGTCCGACCTCGACCGGCACATCGTCGCCGAACGCCATCAGCGCTCCGGTGGCCTCTCCCGCCTTAACCGCCGACCGGCAACGCGGGCAAAGCGCCGTGTGCGTCGCAACCAATAGAGACTTAGCCTCGGAAAGCGATCCGTTGGCATACTCGATCAGCAAAGCGTCATCGGGATGGTGTTGAGGCATTTCGTGCAACCGCAGAGAAAATAACAGGCACCACGTCCCTTTCGGGAAGGCTCCTGCAGCGATATACGTCAAGCCCTCGCGAATGGATCAATCGCCGCCGGAGGCCCCGCCGAATTGAGCAACCAGACGTTCTTCTTTTACGGATCCCTCATGGATCTGGAGCTGGTGGAGGCCGTTTTGGGCCGTAAAGCCGCCAACCTGTCGTTCGCGCCGGGCTGGCTTCTGGGATACGTCGCCGAGACGGCGTTGGGTTATTCTTTCCCGACACTGGTCGAGAAGCCGCACGGCCGCGTCGACGGCATTGTCACCGCCGGGCTAACCGATGCCGACGTCGATCGCATCGCCTATTTCGAGGACACCGAATACAAGCCCTCCGTCATCGACGTTTCGACCGCGCACGCCGACATCGCCGCCCAAGTTTTTATGGCGACGGCGACGCTCAAATCGACCGGCACGCCATGGAGCTTCGAGCATTGGCGCCGCAACGAAAAACCGTTGCTGCTGGCCGTGACCCGCCGCGTCATGGCCGAACACTACGGCAAAACGCCCTTCGCCGACATCGACGCGCATTGGCACCGCATCAAAGCCGAGATTGAAGCTGAAATGCACTCGCCTGTGCCGCTTAAGCGCCGAACAGCCGCTCCGACGCCAACCGCGCCCCGTCGCGCAAAGCGCGCAGCTTCGCCCACACGACCTCGTCGGCAATCATAACGTAGCCGGCCGACGTCTCGAAGCCGCAATCGGTTCCAGCCATCACGCGCGCCGGATCGCCCACCGCCTCGACCGCGCGCATCAACCGCTGCGCCACCACTTCGCGATGCTCGACATAGTTCGTCGTCGTGTCGATGGCACCCGCGACCAGCGTCGCATGCTTCGGCAACACGTTGCCTTTGAAGAAATCGATCTCGTGCTCGTGCCGCGGATTGGCGAGGCTGACGAGGAAGGCGCCGACATTGGCCTTTTCAATCGCCGGCCAGATATTTTCAATCGGCTCGTCGCACTCGTGCGGGCCGTTATAGTTCCCCCAACAGACATGCAAGCGCACGCGCTCGCGCGGAAAACCCTCGATCGCGCGGTTGATGGCGCCGATCACCACCC
>JAIOQG010000248.1 GCA_021413465.1 Alphaproteobacteria bacterium
CGGCCTTCCGGCAGTTCATCGACACTTCGTTCGAAGCGCTTTTGAAGGCGAATGCCAAGACCTTGGTGATCGATTTGCGCGACAATCCGGGCGGCGACAATTCGTTCAGCGATTTGATGGTCGGCTGGTTCGCGACGAAGCCGTTTCGCTTTGCGTCCGCGTTCCGCATCAAGGTCAGCGAGGCGGCGGTGGCGTCCAACAGCAAGCGTCTGGATGCCAAGGATCCCGATTCGATTTCGCAGAAGTTCGCGGCCGCCTATGCGAGAGCCAGGATCGGCGAAGTGATCGATTTCGAGCTGCCGATGGCAAAGCCGCGCGACGGGGTGCGCTATACGGGCAAGGTTTATATGTTGATCAACCGGCACTCTTACTCGAACACGGTGCAGATTGCGGCGCTGGCGCAGGACTATGGTTTTGCGACGGTCCTGGGCGAGGAGACCTCCGACCTCGCCACGACCTACGCCGCGATGGAGCAATTCACGCTGTCGCGCACCGGCATCGACGTCGGCTTTCCAAAGGCGCAGATCATTCGCGCGAACGGAAGCCGCGATGCGCGGGGCGTCATTCCGGATATCGCGATCGAAACGCCGATCGTGGAGGGAAAGGACGATCCCGTGTTGAGGCGCGCGCTCGAGATTGCGAAGGATGGACGTTGAGGGCTCTATGTTTACCTGGCGCAGACGCTGATCGATTGAAGACTAATCAAATAGCGGACTTACTTTCGCGAGAATTTCGTCGATCACGAATTGAGGTGCCCGCTCGATCTTCTTGGCGCCGCGCGACTTGAGATCGACAGTTCGCGGTTGGTCGCAGCGTACGACGCCCGTTGTTTGGATTCCCACCCCCATCAAGGAAACGGAGAAACCCGCCATGCGGACAAAGTTGCCGGTGGTCGTGATCGGTAGGACAACGGGCGCGCTTCCTTGGTTCGGCGGCGAGACGGGCGACATTGCGCCAAGAGTTCGTCGAGCGTGTAACGGCGGCGGGTCTTCACCTTCGGATCGATCACGAGACGGCCCCCTTTTACCGAGAGATCGACGTCGGAGTCGGATTTAAGCTTCAGTTCTTCGAGCACGGCGGGCGGGATGGCCACCATGACCGATCCGCCGACTTTGCGCAGGCGCGCGGGATGCCCCATTTACGTGCTCCAATGTTATACTTGAGTATAATATGCTAAGATTGCCAAATCTACAACACCTCACCACTTGACGTCGATCGGACAGGCCGGTGGTTCGCGGGCTTCGATGATCTCACCGGCGGCCAGGCACAGATCTTCGCGGAATCTTCGCGTGACGATTTGGATGCCGGTGGGCAGGCCGTCGTGGAGGCCCATCGGTACGGCGAGGCTGGGCAGGCCTAGCACGGGGATCGCGAGTTGGTATTTGAGCGCGTTCAACATGCGCGTCACGCCGTCTTTGCCTTGCGTGTCGATGCCGACGGGCAGGGATTGCTCGGCGCAAGACGGCATGAGTATCAGCGGGTGGGTGTCGAGGAAGACTTGCCATTTAATTAGGATCGCTTCGCGTTCGCGCAAGGCGGCTTGATAGGTTGCGACGTCGCCGGTGCCGCGCAATTCCCAAAACGTGTCGATGAAGGCTTTGATGCCGGCATCGCCGGTTGTGGGAATGATCGGGCGCAACAAGCTGCCGATTTCGCTGAGGCCGATGTCGGCCCAGAGTTCGCTTAAGCGTTCGATGCCGGGCGGCGAGGCTTCTTCAACGTCGTAGCCCGCCTCGCGCAAATGCGATCCGGCGCGGCGCAAGGTGGCTTTGATTGCGGGCGGGAGGGCGTCGTCGATGGCGATGGCGACGCCGTGCGGCGCTTGCAGATGCGGCGGGTCGAGAGGGGCCGGCGTCCACACCGGATCGCGCGGATCGCCTTCGGCCATCACGCGCAAGCCCAAACGAATGTCGCGCACGGAGCGCGCCATCGGTCCGTTCACCGACATAATCTGCGCTGCGAAAGCGCGTGGCGCGGGGGCGCTGGCGTTGTAGGCCGGCACGCGGCCGACCGTGGGGCGCAAGCCCACGACGCCGTTGCAGTAGGCGGGCCAGCGGATCGAGCCGCCTATGTCATTGCCTTGCGCCAGTGCGCCGATGCCGGCGGCGAGGCTTGAGCCGGCGCCGCCGCTCGACCCGCCGCAGGTGACGGCTTTGTTCCACGGGTTCAGCGTCAAGCCGTGCAGCGCGTTGTCGGTCGTTGCGCGCATGGCGAAGGCCGGCGAGTTCGTGCGGCCGATGACGATGGCGCCGGCGTTGCGCAGATTTGCGACTTGGGGGCTGTCTTCCTTCGCGATCAAGTCTTTCAGCATCACGACGCCGTTGTCGGTGGGGCAGCCGGCTTGATCGACGTTGATCTTGGTCGTGATCGGCACGCCGTGAAGCGCGCCCAAGCGATCGCCATGGGCGGTGGCTTCGTCGGCGGCGGCGGCCTCGGCCAGCGCTTCCTTACGCAGCACGCGCACAACAGCGTTGAGTTTCGGGTTCATGGCGTCGAGGCGCGCGAGGTGGGCTTCGACCGCTTCGCGTGCCGACAGTTTCTTCTTGCGGATCAGGTTTGCGGTTTCGGTGGCGTCGAGCGCCCAGATCGGTTTGGCCATGGCGGTTCCTTTTTGCGTTTTCGCGAGTGGAAACGATTGGCGGGGCTTGGGCAAGGGGGCTTGCTCATGTCAATATTGTCGTGATGCAAGGGGTGTAAGATGGCGAGGCGCGCGACGGCGGC
The DNA here is from genome assembly GCA_021413465.1 of Alphaproteobacteria bacterium. Taxonomy (GTDB): domain Bacteria; phylum Pseudomonadota; class Alphaproteobacteria; order Micropepsales; family Micropepsaceae; genus SZUA-430. Next base: position 2,722 of record JAIOQG010000248.1, read on the forward strand.
GGCGGCGAAAATATCCGGGGGGCCCAGCGACCTGGCGCGCGATTTCAAGCGCGTCGTGCGGGTTGCGAGCGCAACGAAGTTGCCGGAGATCGAGGAGGTGCTTTCGTATGGCACGCCGAGCTTGAAGGTGAAGGGAAAATTTCTTCTGAGGGTGCGCCAGCCCGATGTTCTGGTGTTGATGTGTGCGCTGGAAGAGAAGGAATTTCTGATTCAAAACAATTCCGCGATCTATTTCGAGACCGATCACTATAAGGGTTACCCAGCGATCTTGATCCGGTTGTCGAAGATCGACGATGCGGAGTTGAAACACCGGTTGGCGGCGGCGTGGCG
>JAIOQG010000322.1 GCA_021413465.1 Alphaproteobacteria bacterium
CAGGACGAACAGCCTGAGCGCGCTGGACAGATTCTTATCGCGTCCCTCGCGTTTGTCGACCTCGCCGATGAGGCGGGCGAGGGGGCGTTGCATTTCCGCCGCGATGTCGGTCAAGGCCTGCCAGAATTCGGCTTCGAGCGAGACGCTTGTCCTGTGACCCGCGATCGTCACCGAGCGCTTGAGAAGTTTCTTCACTTCGCCGGCTTCATTGCGGGCCGATCATGTCCTCGGGCCGGACGATGCGGTCGAATTCCGGGCCGTCGATGAGGCCGGTTTTGATCGCTTCCTCGCGCAAGGTCGTGCCGTTCTTATGTGCGGTTTTGGCGATTTTCGCGGCGTTGTCGTAACCGACTTTCGGCGCCAGCGCGGTGACGAGCATCAGCGAGCGGCGCATCATTTCGTCGATCTGTTTGCGATTGGCTTCGATGCCGCTGACGCAGTGATCGGTGAAGCTTAGCGCCGCATCGCCGATGAGGCGTATCGATTGCAGCACGTTGTGAATGATCACCGGCTTGAAGACGTTCAGTTCCATGTGGCCCTGGCTGCCGGCGATCGTGATGGTGACGTGGTTGCCCATGACTTGGGTGCAGGCCATGGTCAGCGCTTCGGCTTGGGTCGGGTTCACTTTGCCGGGCATGATCGACGAGCCGGGTTCGTTTTCGGGCAGGATCAACTCGCCAAGGCCCGACCGCGGACCCGAGCCCAAGAGGCGAATGTCGCTTGCGATCTTGAACAGCGAGACGGCGATGGTATTGAGCTGACCGGAGAATTCGACCAGCGCGTCATGAGCGGCGAGCGCTTCGAATTTGTTGGCCGCCGTGACGAAGGGATAGCCCGTGATCTTCGAGACTTCTTCGGCGAAGCGTTCGGCGAAGCCGGGCAATGCGTTCAAGCCGGTGCCGACAGCGGTGCCGCCTTGGGCGAGCGGGTAGAGACGCGGCAGGGTCGAGACGACGCGCTCGATGCCGAGCTCGACTTGGCGGGCGTAGCCTGAAAATTCTTGGCCCAGCGTAATCGGCGTCGCGTCTTGCAGATGCGTGCGGCCGATTTTGATGATCGATTTGAATTCGTGCGTTTTCGAGAGCAACGCGCCGTGCAGGCGGCGCAGGCCCGGCAGCAGACGGCGATGGATTTCAAGCACCGTCGCGATGTGCATGGCGGTCGGGAAGCTGTCGTTCGAGGATTGGCCGCGATTGACGTGGTCGTTGGGGTGGACCGGCTTTTTCGAGCCCATCTCGCCGCCGAGCATTTCGATGGCGCGGTTCGAGACGACTTCGTTGGCGTTCATGTTCGTTTGCGTGCCGGAGCCGGTTTGCCAGACGACGAGCGGGAAGTGATCGTCGAGCTTGCCGGCAATGACTTCGTCGGCGGCTTTGGCGATGGCGTCGGCGATTTTCGAATCGAGGTCTTTTAGCGCGACGTTCGAGATCGCCGCCGCCTTCTTGATGATGCCGAACGCGTGGACGAGCGGCGGCGGCATGCGTTCGCCGCTGATCTTGAAGTTGTCGAGCGAGCGCTGCGTCTGGGCGCCCCAATATCTGTCCGTGGGAACGGGGATGGGGCCAAACGTGTCGGTTTCGGTGCGGGTGGCGGTCACGGCGCTTCTCCCTTGAGATGGCGCGTTCTACACGGGGCGCGCGCCCGTTGTTAAGGCGGCGCGGCGACCGGCGCTATTTCTTACGGAACTTATCCAGACTGACGATCGTTCCAGCCTCGTCCCGGGGCTCGGGCTTGGGTGCGGGTTCTTCCGCTTTGGCGGCAGGCGGCGGTGTTTCCGCTTTGGGGGCGGGTGCGCCGGATTTGACCGCCGAGGGGCCTGTAGGCTGGAACTTGAAGCCGAAGCCTTGGCTGGGGTCGCTGAATTGCAGGATGGCCGAGAAGGGAATGACGATCGTTTCCGGCATTTTGTTGAAGCTTAGGCCGACCTCAAACTCGTTTTCGCCAACCTTCAGCCCCCAATATTGGTTTTGCAACACGATCGTCAGTTCGTGCGGGTGGGCGTTGTGCAGCGTGTCGGAGATCTGAACGCCGGGCGCATTGGTGTCGAAGGCGATGTAAAAGTGGTGCGCGCCCATCATGCCGCCGGTTGCGGCATGGATCAGGGCCTCGCGCACAACGCCGCGCAGCGCTCTGTCGACGCGCGCCTGGTAGCCGATGAAGTCTTTTGTCGCCATGAGAGGGATTTAGCGCCGCTAGGGTCCGCTCGCAAGGCCGGTATTTGGGACGGCTGCCCGAGGGGGCGCCGGATGGGGCGCCGGACCGCTTGACTGTATTCCAAGGAATGTATATATTCATTCCATGGAATGTTATTCTCGGAACGGGCGGCATCATACAATTCGGTCGCGCGCTCGAGCTTTCACCGTCGCAACAATTGGAGACGAACATGACATCGCGCCGTGGATTTCTTCGTGTGGTTGGCACCTCGGCCGTCATCTTGGCGGCAGGCGGTGTGGGGCTGACGCAATGCGATCCGATGCCTGAGGAAGCGGTCGCGGCGTGGAAAGGACCCG
>JAIOQG010000255.1 GCA_021413465.1 Alphaproteobacteria bacterium
TCAGGGAATGCACGTCGCAATGAAACGGCGGCTCAAGGTACTTCGTAACGATGGAAGCGATGACATCGCGATCTACTGCGGCAAAAGGATTCGCGCCCGCAAACTTCATATCGTCCGTGAACCCGAAGACGATTACGCCTCCACCGTGGTTCGCAAGGGCCGCAATGTGCCTGGCCAAATCGGCGCGCACGCCTTTGTCAGTGAGATCGAGCCACTGCTTGTGCTCAACGCTCAGCGTCTCAGCGGGATTGTCTACAAGGTCTTGCGGGTCGTCGCGCATAGCCATCGTCGATGTTGGGCGGCATGTTGGTCTGAGATAGCTTAATCATGAAATAATGTATATATTTCAATATGTTAGTTATTTATGTGGCGGACAGAGAGGGATTCGAACCCTCGATACCCTTTCGGGTATACACGCGTTCCAGGCGTGCGCCTTCAACCGCTCGGCCACCTGTCCATGCCATGACGTGCGAAGCGACGTGGCTTCACGCGAGGCGGGGACTATAGTCACGCGGGGCTGGTCTGCAAGGCGAAAGCGTGCGGCCTGAAGGCGCGGAAATCGGCCATTATGGGCGCATGCCCGCGATATCGGGACGTTGCGTAAACCTTGTGGATGGCAACGGCGCTCATTAGCATGACGTCCGGGGAATTAGGGGCGTTGCGGGTATGGCTGTCTTTCGTTTTATGGCTGTTGTGTTGATCGTTCTGGGGCTGATGCTTCTGGGCGCCGACGTGGTGTCGATGTTGGAACGCGGCGGCGAGCCACATGTACGTTCGCTTTTCGAGATCTGGGCTTTGTTCAGCGCGACCGGCGTAGAGGCGTTCAAAGCCTGGGTTGCGGACGGGTTGCCGCAACCTTTGCCCGACGGGATCACAACCGTTTTGGGCTTGCCGGCGTTCGGCTGCTTCTTGGTGCTCGGCGTCGGGCTCGCCTTCTTGTTCCGGCAAAGCGAAGAGTTGGGCGAGTAGTCCGCCCGCTCGGCGCCTCTTAGAGGCAAAGCGCTATGGGGGGTGAGATGGGGACGTTTTTTAGAAACTCCATTGCTGTGGCGCTTTCGGCGAGCGCGCTTGTGGCGTGCCAGTCGTTGAAGGCGACTAAGCCCACGCCGGCGCCCGCGACGGAAAAAGCCGAGTACGGCACGTACGGCCTGGCGACGGATTTCTTCGACCGATCCGTGCGGCCCGGCGACGATTTCTTTCGCCATGCCGCAGGCACGTGGTTGAAGACGACGCCGATCCCCGACGACCGTTCGTATTTCGGCATCGACACGTTGATTGCCGATCGCGCCGAAGGCGATCTGCGCGAGATTGCCGAGGCTGCCGCCGGCGGCACGGCCGCGCCCGGCAGCAACGAACGAAAAGTCGGCGACTTTTACGCGAGCTATATGGATGTGGCGGCGATCGAAGCGCGCGGTCTTGCGCCTGTGAAGCCGGCGCTCGACGCGATTGCCGCGATCAAGACGCCGCAAGATCTCGCGCGCGCCTTTGCGAGCGCGAACGAGAGTTTCGGCGCGGCGCCCTTCGGCCTTTACATCGATAGCGATGCGAAAAATCCGGACGCCTATGCCGTCTATCTGGTGCAGGCGGGCTTAGGCATGCCGGACCGCGACTATTATCTCAAGCGCGAGAAGGCGTATGAGGATTATCGCGCCAGCTACCGGGCGTATGTCGAGCAATTGCTGACGCTGGGTGGGGTTGCGTATGCGCGGCCACGCGCGGAATCCATCTTGGCGCTTGAGACGCGCATGGCGCGCGCGCATTGGCCGGCGGAGGAAAGCCGCGATGCGGAGAAGACCTATAACCCGATCACCATCGCGGGCCTAAGCGGCGAAGCGCCAGGCTTCGCGTGGGCGAGCTTTGCAAAGGCCGCAGGTATCGACGGCGGCGCCATGATCGTCGCCTCGCAGAAATCCGCCGTCCCGAAACTCGCCAAGATCGTGGACTACACCGATATCGAGGTGTGGAAGGCGTATTTGACGTTTCACACGCTCGATCAGGCGGCGCCGTTTTTGCCCAAAGCGTTCGACGATGCGAATTTCGCGTTTCGCGGCAAAACCTTGGGCGGGCGCTCGGTGCAGCGCGACCGGTGGAAACGCGCGGTGCGGTTGCTCGATGCGCAAATCGGCGAGGCGTTCGGGCAGGCCTATGTCGCCAAGCGGTTCCCGCCGTCGGCGCGGGCGCTCGCCCTAGACCTCGTGGCGAACGCAAAGCGTGCGCTGAGCGGCATGATCGCCGAGGCTGCCTGGTTCGACCCGGCAACAAAGACCGCGGCGCGCGCCAAGCTTGACGCGATGGGAGCGAAGATCGGCTATCCCGACACATGGCGCGACTACTCTGCGCTTGCCATCGCGCGCGACGACTTGTTCGGCAATATGGTGCGCGCCTTGTCGTTCGAGTACCGCCGCAACATCGCGAAACTGGGCAAGCCGATCGACCGCGGCGAATGGTACATGACGCCGCAAACGGTGAACGCCTACAACGATTTCGGCAAGAACGAGATCGTGTTCACGGCGGCGATCCTGCAGCCGCCTTATTTCGATCCGCGCGCCGATGCGGCAGTGAATTACGGCGAGGCCGGCGCGGTCATCGGGCACGAGATCAGTCACGGCTTCGACGATCAGGGGCGCAAGTTCGATGCGCGCGGCAAGCTTGAAGAATGGTGGACGCCCAAGGATGCGGCGGCCTACTCGGTGCAAGCGAACAAGCTGGTGGCGCAGTTCAATGCTTACGAGCCCCTGCCCGGCTTGCATATCAACGGGCAGCTGACGTTGGGCGAGAATATTGCCGATCTGGCCGGGCTTGCGATTGCTTATCGCGCTTACCGACTTTCGCTTGGCGGCATAGAGGCGCCCGTGCGCGATGGGCTGAGCGGCGATCAGCGCTTCTTCTTGGCGTATGCGCAGAGTTGGATCGGGCAGCGGCGCGAAGCGGCGCAGCGCCAGCAAATATTGTCCGACCCGCACAGTCCGGAGGAATATCGCGTCAATGGGATCGTCCGGAATTTCGATCCCTGGTACGCCGCATTCAATGTGCAACCCGGCGATAGGCTTTATTTAAAGCCGGAAGAGCGCGTGCGCCTGTGGTGACGCACGCTGCGTAGTTCTTTAAGGATGCGACGCCCTTTAGACGTTTAGTTCTTCGCGCGTTTTGGCGTCGAGGCGGCCGGTCTGAGGCAGGTCTTCGTCTTTTTGGAAGGCCCACAGCGCCGCGCGCATCATTTGATTGTAGATGCCGTTGACGACGCCCTTGTAGTAGCCGAGGCGGGTGAGTTTTTTCTGCGCTTGCAGCACCGACTCGTTCGCCATCGTCTCCGGCTGTTCTGCGGGCTTGGGGGTTGCCGGTGTTGCCGTCGTGGGTTTTGGCGTCGTCGCCGGTGTGGCGGAGGGCGGCTTTGCGACCACGGATTTTACCTTCGTCAACCACTCCAAACGATCGTCGAGGCCGTTCGTGCCGCCGTTGATCTTCTTCGTGACGGCGGTGAAGTCGCCGACGTCGCAGGCCGGGTTGATCTTTTTCCAAGTCCAAAAGGCGCAAGCGATTTTAACGGCGTGTTCCGGACTGGCGGCGAGTTCGGGATGTGTTTCGAGATCGAGGCCCGCAATTTTGCCCACGTCGCGATAGGCGTCGCGACCGGTCAATTGAATGTAGCCGCGGCCGCGAAAGCGATAGCCGTCGCCCGTGTTCACGTTGCCCATGCGGCCGCCGTAAACGAAGTTCGCCAGCTTTTCCGGATCGCGGTCGTATTGCTTGGCGATGTCGAGCGTCGGGAAGCGGCTCGGCCAAATTTCCATGAGGCGCGTGGCGGAATAGTTCAAATTCTCTTCGCGGTGCGTCAGGCCATTCGATTCATGCCCCAGCTGCGCCAGGAA
>JAIOQG010000256.1 GCA_021413465.1 Alphaproteobacteria bacterium
TGGCTGCAGGTCTTGCGATGCGGTCGCTCGACGTGGGCAGCGGATTCATTGTCACGGGTGGGGGGCTTGCCCTGTTTTTCTTGGCGATGGGGTTGCCGGTGTTGTGGTTGGCGTGGACGTTGCCCGACGAACCAACCGCCGACTGAAGGTGCAGCCGGCGGTTTGGTGTTCCTAAGTCTTGCGCCCAAAGAAGAGGCCGAGACCGGTCGCGATCAGCCACAGGGTGAGGCCTAAGAAGCCTGCGATCGTTGCCAGGCTGAACATCTCGCCCGATTGGCCGAGCGCGATGGCGAGGCCTTCGCCGGTGCCGGCGGCAATCGAAGCTGCGGTTGCGATGCCGATGAGAGCGGTGACGCTGCGGCCTTCGCTCCATTGAATCGACGACAACAAGATCACGAACAGCGCGGTCAACAATTGGCCGAGATGTTCGCCGATGGCGACGCCGCCATACTGATTGAGGACGTCGAAGGTGCGTTCGGCCGCTAGGCGCGCGACGTCGTCATCGCCCGCGTGGGTCCGCGCAAGGCCGGGCACGACGAAGACCCAGCGTGAGAGGCCGATGGCTTGCGTGATGCCGGCAAGCGCGCCGGCGAGTGCGGCACCAATCGCGCGGGCGGGCACTTTGGTCAAGCGCTCGGGTGTAATCGATAGAGCGAATGCGAGCGGGATGATCGCCAGGGCCGCGAGCATGAAGGCGTACCAGGTCAGTACGAGGTGCGGTCCGCCTTGCGTGAAGAGCGCCAGCGCTTCGCCGGCGGAGCGGCGCAAGACGGCGGGGTAGTCGTAGGTCGCGGCCAGGATCGAATAGGGAATGTTGAAGGCGATCGCGAGGGCGATGGCAAAGGCACCGGTGAGCGGGCGGGCGGTCGTCATTGGTAAGTCTCCGTGTGGTGACATATGCTATATCACCGGTCGGAGATGAAATTCAAGCCGGGGTAAACGCCTTTCTGCTGTGCGAGCTGATGCAAGGCGCTTTATGGTTAGAAAAGTGTGAATCGATGTATATTCACTGATGAGTGACTTATGTTCGCTATTCTGCCGCCATGAGGGTTGCAATGCCGAAAGAAAAGGTTCTGCCGCGCACGCGCGATCGCGAGGCGAAAGAGCGGGCGCTGATTGAATCGGCCAAGAACGTGTTGGCCGAGGTCGGCTTTCAGGGTTTCGGCGTCAACGCCGTGGCGCGGGCCGCGGCTTGCGACAAGCAACTGATCTATCGCTATTTCGGCGGCATCGAAGGGTTGGTCGAAGCGATCGGGGCCGAGTTGGGGTTGCGATTGCGCGACCGCTTGGCGCCACTGGCGGCGATGGGGAAGCCTGCGCGCTACAGCGATTTGGTTCAGCGTATGGCGCTGGGCTTGCTGCAGGCGCTGCGCGACGATGCGCTGCTGCGCCGGATCGCGGCGTGGGAGGTGTCGGACGGATCGCCGCTGGTTGCGTCGCTGACGCTAGCACGGTCAAAGGGCATGACGCAGTGGATGATGGAAACGCGCGGCGACTTGAAGCCGCCGCCGGGCGTCGATGCGCCGGGCGCGAATGCGTTCATCATCGCCGCGGTTCAGCATTTGGTTCTCGCCGGGTCGGCCGCGGGCGCGTTTGCCGGCATGGCTTTGCGCGACGAGAAAGACTGGGAGCGCGTGCGCACGCTGATCAAAAGCATGGTCGCGGCGGTGTACGACGCGCCGAAGCCGGCGCAATAGCGACGCGCTCTATCGCACCTTAAACTCGAACGTGCCCATCGCGCCTAGGTCTTGCGCGAAGCGTCCGTCGGTGAGGTAGGCCTTCGCCTCCGCCTTGCCCATCAGATACGCATCCCAATAGGCGAGTGAGGCTTTTTGAATGAGGGCGTGGAATTTGTCGTCATTGGGCCGTGGGCCCGAGCGTAGCGCGCGCCCCGAAAAGATCATGTGATCGCCGCCGGTGAAGACGATGAGGAATTTGTCGGCGGCGTTGATGCTGCGATAGGGGACTTGGCGGCTCTCTGCAGGCTCGCCCTGGTCGAACGGCGTTTTGTCTTCGGTGCCGGTCATGTGGAACGTGGGAATGTGGATGGTGGCAAACGCTTCGGCCGGATCGCCGCGGCGAGGCTTTGACGGGCTGTAGGCAATCGACGCTTTGATGCGCGGATCGCCGAACGAAAACCGCCCGCCGGCGATGCTCTGGCCCGACAGTGCCATGGTGGTGATGGCGCCGAAGGAGTGGCCGGACATGCCCACGCGGCTGAGATCCAGGCGGCCGCGCAATTTCGGATCGCTCGCGTTCATCGATTCCAATTGGGTAATCGCAAAGGGGATGTCGCGGAAGCGATCGGCCGCCGTCGACGGCGAGATCGAGTCCTTGAGTTTCGAGGGAAGCGAGGAGCGGTCGAAATCTCCAACCTCGCCGCCGTTGGCGTTGAGTTCGCCGAAGACGGCGGGCGTGTCGGAGCCCGGGTGCTGAACCGCGACGGCGACATAGCCGTTCTCGGCCAGGAAGCGCTGCAGATATTCCGCGCCGTCGCGATTGCCGCCGAGGCCGTGGGAGAAGATGACCACGGGGCGCGGGCCTTGGGCTTGCGGCGGGTAGTAGATTTTGAAAGGCACGTCGCGGTTCGAGCGCGCGGTGTCCGTCCAATCGCCGAGGATGGTTTCGACGGCGAGCGGTGCGGCGCGGACCGGCGCCAGAGCGACGAGCCATGCGAGGGTGAGGGCGGCGATTAGGCGAAGGGTCATGTTCCGTCTCTCGCGATCAATCTGTTAGGGTGGTTGAACGATCAAACAACGAGAGTCCGTCGTTCCACATGACGAAACACTTACGCAGCCGCCGCTGGTTCGACAATCCGGAAAACCCGGGGATGACGGCGCTTTACCTTGAGCGCTATCTGAATTTCGGCCTGACGCGCGACGAGTTGCAATCGGGGCGGCCGATTGTCGGGATTGCGCAGACGGGGTCGGACCTGTCGCCTTGCAACCGGCATCATATCGACCTTGCCAAACGCGTGCGCGAAGGCATCGCACAAGCCGGAGGTGTCGCTATCGAGTTTCCGGTGCATCCGATTCAGGAGACGGGCAAGCGGCCGACGGCGGCGCTCGACCGCAATCTGGCTTATCTCGGGTTGGTCGAGGTGCTGCATGGCTATCCGCTCGACGGGGTGGTGTTGACCACCGGGTGCGATAAGACGACGCCGGCGTGTTTGATGGCGGCGGCGACGGTGAATATTCCTTCGATCGTGCTGTCGGGCGGGCCGATGCTCGACGGCGTGTGGCGGGGACAGCGTGCGGGCTCGGGCACCATCATTTGGCAAGGACGTCAGATGCTCGCGAAGGGCGAGATCGGCTACGCGGAATTCATGGAGATGGCGGCGGCGAGTGCGCCGTCGGCCGGGCACTGCAACACGATGGGCACGGCGCTCAGCATGAACTCGCTGGCCGAGGCGTTGGGCATGTCGTTGCCGGGGTGCGCATCGATTCCGGCGCCCTACGCCGCGCGCGCGCAGATGGCGCATGCGACGGGCGCGCGGATCGTCGAGATGGTGCGCGAGGATTTGAAGCCGTCGGAGGTGATGACGCGGGCTGCATTCGTGAATGCCATCCGCGTGGCCGCCGCGATCGGGGCGTCGACCAATTGCCCGCCGCATCTGATCGCGATTGCGCGGCATATGGGCGTGGAGCTGTCGCTCGAGGATTGGCAAACCTTCGGCTATGAGGTGCCGCTCATCGTGAACTGCATGCCGGCAGGCGCGCATCTGGGCGAAGGGTTTCACCGTGCGGGCGGCATTCCGGCCGTTATTGCCGCGTTGATGGAGGCGGGGCTGATCGAGAGCGGCGCGCTGACCGTTACGGGGCGGACGATGGGCGAGAACTGTCGCGGTCGCGTGACGAGCGATGGCGATGTAATCCGCGCGGTGAAGGCACCGCTGAAGGCGAATGCAGGGTTCCTGGTGATGTCGGGCAATCTGTTCGATGCGGCGATCATGAAGACAAGCGTCATCGGGGAAGAATTCTCGAAGCGCTATCTGGCCAAGGGCGGTGCGTTCGAAGGGCGGGCCATCGTGTTCGAGGGGCCGGAAGATTATCACGATCGGATCAATGACGCGTCGCTGGGCATTGACGAGAGCTGCATCCTCGTCATGCGCAACACTGGGCCGATCGGCTATCCGGGTTCAGCCGAGGTCGTGAACATGCAGCCGCCCGACGCACTGATCAAACGCGGGATCACGGCGCTGCCCTGCATCGGCGATGGGCGACAGAGCGGGACGAGCGCGAGCGCGTCGATCTTGAATGCGTCGCCGGAGGCGGTGGTCGGCGGCGGCTTGGCGTTGTTGAAGACGGGCGACGTCGTGCGCATCGATCTCAACACGCGGCGGGTCGATGCGCTGGTGCCGGAGGGCGAATGGGCGGCGCGGCGCAAGGCGTGGAAGCCGCCGGTTTTGAAATCGCAAACGCCGTGGGAAGAAATCGCGCGCGCCAATACGGGGCAGCTATCGACGGGCGCGTGCTTCGAGCCGGCGACGGCGTATATCGACATCATCGCGACGCGCGGCGAGGCGCGAGATTCGCATTGAAGGCGCGCTTGCGGCGACATGTTTGACGTTGGCGGTGCGAAGCTTTTCGTGGCGACCTTCGTCGCGACGATTCAGATGCGGAGGTTCTAAGGGCCGGGTGCGATGAGGATCGTTCTGAAGCCGACGTGGCTGGTGCCGAGATCTTCTTCCTGCGGTTGGCGGGCGGCGGCACGGTAGCGCATGCAGTAGTTCGGCGCGCACAGGTACGAGCCGCCTTTGATGACGCGGGCTTTGGGCGCGTGGTTTTTGAATTCGTCCGTTGTCCATTCCCAGACGTTACCGATCATGTCGTAGAGACCGAATGCGTTGGGCTTGAAACAGCCGACGGGTGCGAGGCCGGCGAAGCCGTCTTCGTCGGTGTTGATGAGCGGGAAGACGCCCTGCCAGGTGTTGGCGTCTTTCGGTTGCTCGTGCTCGGGCGCGTGTTTGGCGCCGGCGCGGGCGGCCCATTCCCACTGGGTTTCGCTGGGCAGGGTGCGGCCTTTCCATTTGGCGTAAGCCGCGATGTCTTCATAGGTGAGGGCGACGACGGGGAATTGGTCGCGGCCTTCGATCGACGTTTCGGGGCCGCCGGGGTGTTTCCAGTTTGCGCCCTCGACGTAACGCCACCAGGAGGCCGCGGTCGAGAGGTCGGCGTTGCCGCTCGGCATGACGAAAACGGCGCTGCCGGCTTTCGATTGGCGTTCGGCGGCCGTGACGTAGTTCGTTTCGCGTACGAACCAGGCGAAATCCGCATTCGTCACTTCGGTGCGGTCCATCCAAAAGCCATCGACGGCGACGAGGCGGCGGGGGGCTTCTTCCGGGTAGACGTCGTCGCCCATCTCGAATGTGCCGCCGGGGATCCAGACCATGCCGGGGTGCATGGCGCGCTGTTCGATCTGGAGCGGGCAGGCGAGGATTTCGGGGACGGCGTGCGGGCGGAGGAGGATGTAGAGCATGAGGGCCAATGCTATGGCCGCGGCTGCCGCGAGAGAGGTTCGCCAAGCCAGGGATGTCATCCTGCGACTCGAAAGATCTCGTCATGGCCGGGCTTGACCC
>JAIOQG010000307.1 GCA_021413465.1 Alphaproteobacteria bacterium
GGGGCCACCGCCGCCACCGCCAGCTTCCGGACCGGGTTGGGCCTGCTCACCGCCGCCGCCGCGTCCACGGCCGCCGTCGCGATCACCGCGATCGGCAAAGGCCGGGCCGGCCAGCAGGCTCAAGCTCAGCGCGGCAGCAAGCGCGGGAGCGAGAGTTTGTATTCTCATGTTCGTCTGACCTTTCGTCACGCCAGTCCCCAGCTTTGGCTTTTGCGCTCTCGGGGCTGAATGGTGCATGAACGACGACTTCAGCTTGAGGTTTTTGGCATGCGCATTCTTTTGATCGGCGGGGCTGGCTATATCGGCAGTTCGATCGCTTGGCACTTGGTCGACCGCGGCCACACGCCTGCGGTGTTCGACAACTTGTCCACAGGTTCACGTGAAGCAGTGCCCGCAGGCGTGGCATTCGTGCAGGGCGATTGCGGCGATGGCGAGGCTTTAGCGCGCGCGATCAAGGACCTCAAAATCGACGCCGTGATCCAACTCGCGGCGTCGGTGCGCGTGGAAGAGTCGGTGGCGGAGCCGGCTAAGTACTATTTCAATAACACCGTGAAATCGCTGAACGTGTTCGATACCTGCGGCAAGGCAGGCGTGAAGGATTTTGTGTTTTCGTCGACAGCCGCGGTTTATGGCTCGCCGGCCGAGACGCTGATTGGCGAAGACGTCGCCACGGTGCCCGTCAACCCGTACGGCCATTCGAAACTCGCCTGCGAGTTTATGCTGAAAGACATCGCGCGCGTTTCAGGCATGCGCGCGACGATCCTCAGGTATTTCAACGTTGCCGGCGCCGACCCACTGCTGCGCACCGGACTGCGCACCGAGAATGCCACGCATCTCATCAAGATCGCGGCCGAGGTTGCGGCGGGACGCCGGGCGCATCTCGACATTTACGGCACCGACTACGACACGCCTGACGGCACGTGCGTGCGCGACTATATTCATGTGATGGATCTGGCGCAGGCGCATGAGCGCGCCTTGACGCAACCGGGCACTGCCGGCGAAACGCGCATCTACAATTGCGGCTATGGCACCGGCCATTCGGTGCGGCAAGTCGTGGCGGCGTTTGGTGAGGTTCTGAATCATGCCCTGCCCGCGCGCGACCGGCCGCGGCGTGCGGGCGACGCGGCGGCGCTGGCGTGCGACAGTGCGAAGCTCAAGCGCGAGCTCGGCTGGGTGCCGCAGCATGCGAACCTGAAGACTATCGTCGAGACGGCTTTGAATTGGGAGCGGAAGCTCGCTGCAAATGGGACGGCGCGTGGATAGTATTCGCCCATAAAAAAACGCTTGAGACTCCGCTTTCGCGATGCCTCAAGCGCAAATTCAATGTCGCCGTTCCTATTGGAATTCTCCACACATACTGAGCTTGACGACGCGGCGTGGCAACCGTGCGCTTGGATTATTCACAAGCAATTTCCAGTGCCGCAAAGGCGCACAAAAAAAAGCGCTCGCGGATGTTGCGACCTCAAATTGAGCCGCAACATCCGGAGCGCAAAAATTCACCCCTGGCCAACAGTCGTGAACTTATTCCAAGACCGTGGCGAAAAAATGCGTGTCTTGCAACGAACCTCGACAGTCATGCACAGGAGAGTCGTTAACACTGCGCGCAACGCGCGCGCGAACGATGAAGCTCGATCCATGCGTGCGTCGACGCGCGTGCAACGAACTCCGGTGTGCTCGTCACGGGTTAACTTTTTTACGATGTCAGTGTCTCAAGCGACAGAGATTTGCGCGGTCGCCGGGTTGAGGCGCCGGCGACGTAGATTTGCTCGCAAGTGCAACCCATTTTCGTTCCTAACCATGTCGAGAGGCTCGAGGAACGGCGCGCATGTCCATTTGGCGATCTTGCTCAGCCAACAAACGTTGTGACCGGCATGGATCCCTCTACTCGTGGCGGCGCGATTGTGAATAAATACACGCCGCATCCGATGGTGACGCAACAGCGGGGAACTTTGTGCTCGATCGATTTGAACGCCTGATATTCGACGCGCGCGCAATCATATTGTCGCTTCTGCTGCTCTTGACGGCGGTGTCGATGTGGCTCGCCCTTTCGCTGAAGTTCGATGCCAACCTGGAAAAGCAATTGCCGGCGGACCAGCCGTACATTCACACGGTGCTCGACTACAAAGATAAGATCGCGGGTTTAAACAGCGTGCAGATCGTCGTCGAGGCACGCAACGGCGATATTTGGACGCCGGCGTTTCTGAAAACGCTTTACGACGTGACGCAGGACTTAATTTACCTGCCCGGCGTATCGCGCGAGTCGGTGACGTCGTTGTGGACGCCCAACACTCAATTTTACGAAGCCACGGAAAGCGCCGTCGAGGGTCGCAATCTGATCCCGTCGTCTGTTTTGCCGGACAGCCTGACACCCGCCGACGTGGCGCGCATTCGCACGGATGCATTCAAGGGCGGGTTTCGGGGAAGGCTGTTCGCGCTCGATTCCAAAGCGGCCATGATTCAGATCTCCATTCAACCTATCATGCCCGAAACGGGCGCGAAGACCGATTTCATCGCGATTGCCGCCGCACTCGAAAGCAACATCCGACAAAAGTTCGAGACCGGCAACATCACGATCCGCATCATCGGCTTCACCAAGTTCATCGGCGACATCGCGTCCGAAGCGAACGACGTGCTACAGTTTTTCGTACTGGCGTTCGTTTTGAACGCGCTCGTGCTTTGGTATTATTCGCGCTCGCTCGCGCTGACGGGCATCACGCTGGTTTGCTCCGCGGCATCGATCGTGTGGCTGTTGGCAATTATTCGCGTTTTTGATCTCAGCTTGAATCCGCTTGGCCTCATCGTGCCCTTTTTGATTTACGCTATTGGCGTTAGTCACGGCGTGCAGCAGATCAATTTGTTTTTGGTCGCAACCGTTCGCGGTCACACGCCTGTTGAGGCGGCGCAGCGGTCATTTCGACGATTGTTGGTGCCGGGTTTTTTCTCACTGATAACCGTAATGACGGCCTTTATCGCGGTGCTTTTGGTGCCGGTTCCCTTCGTTCAGGACCTTGCCGTGATCGCGATTATCGGCATCGCGCTCAAGTTGATCTCCAATTTGCTCATGTTGCCGCTCGCGGCAAGCTATGTGCGCTTCAGCGAAGCGGGCGTTGCGCGCCAGAAATCGCTGATGGAGTCGCGGCAGCGTTTTATGGCTGCGTTTTCGCGCGATGCGCGACCGGGACCCGCCCTTATCGTGCTCGTGTTGAGTATGGTTTTAGGCGCGGCGGCGATCTGGCAAGCTCAGAACGCACGGGTCGGGCATCTGAGGCCCGGCGCACAGGAATTGTGGGCGAGCGCCCGGTACAACGTCGATTCATCCGCCATCGTGCAGAGCTTCGACGTCGACTTGGACACTTTCGCGATTGTAACGGTAGCGCCGGTCGATGCCTGCGTCGACTTTAAGATTATGTCGCTGATCGAACGGTTCGGCGTCGAGGTGCGAAGCGTGCCCGGTGTGAAGGGCGTGATGTCTTTGCCCGAAGGTTCGCGCTTCGTGTATTCCATTTTTCAAGAAGGAAACTTGAAGTGGCGCGTGCTGCCCAAGGCGCCCGACGTGCTGGCGCTTGCGACCAGTGCAATCTCCGACACGACGGGATTGCGAAACAGCGATTGCAGCTTGTTGCCGATTGCGGTGTTTCTGACGGACCACCGTGACGACACGCTGCGCCGGGTGGCCGCCGCCGCCGAAGCCTTTGTGGCCGCCAACAAAATGCCGGGCGTTACGTTTCGTTTGGCGACGGGAAACGCGGGGGTTTTGGCGGCCATCAACGACACCGTGCGAAAGTCTCAGTTTGAGGCTCTTGGCCTGGTCTTCGGAATCGTCGCCTTGCTGGTTTTTGCAGCGTTTCGCGATTGGCGCGCCGTGCTTTGCTGCGTCGGTCCGATCGCCTTGTCGACGGTTTTGGGGCTGGCGCTGATGTCATTGTTGGACATCGGCGTTACCGTTTCGACGTTGCCTGTTTTGATTTTAGCCGTCGGAATAGGCGTCGACTATGGGCTCTATTTGTATGAGCGCATCGAACACCATTTGCGCGAGGGTCTGGCGATGGATGAGGCTTTCATTCTGTCGATGCGTGAAGAGGGAGCCGCCGTTGTCTATACGGCACTCACGCTTGCGATCGGTGTCGGGAGTTGGGCCTTTTCCGGGCTTAAATTTCAAGCCGACATGGGGTGGCTGTTGGCATTCTTGGTGCTGACCAACGCTCTCGGCGCGGTTACGGCGTTGCCGGCTATGGCTGTGATATTGGATAAGGTGCTTCCACGGCGGCGCTGAGTTAGGTGCGTTTGGCTCAGCGCCGGAATGCGGCCGGCGCTTTAGCGGGCGCGGAGTTCCACTTTCGTGTTGGCGTCGGCGAATGACGCGCAGCTGGCAGACGACGCCATGCTCAGGCCTTTGCATTCGGCGGGAAGACGTTTTGCGGTGACTGTCATGATGTAAGCGGGCGCGCTGTTCACCGCGGCGTTGGCCTGAGTCGTCAGCGAAGGCGCTTCCTGACCATGCAAGGCGAGCGCAAAGGCCGCCGCAAAGACGAAAGACAATCCGAAAGTCCATTCCTCGATCTTGTAAGCGGACACAATAACCTCCCCTTGGGTTTGCGCGCAGGACCGCGAAACCGTGTTGCGATGTTCAATCTTTTTCGTGAGGGCGATCACGCCGCCCGGATGACGTTACGTACTGTTGGAAATCGAGTGGCGGCTAATATGGGTTCGCCGACCGTTCTGTTTCCCGAAGCTCAACTGAGCGATAACATAGACAGTAAATGGGCTAACTGAAGTGGCGTAGGTCACAGGCGGCGCCATTGTTTTGGTGGCTGCTTTTCGCGCCCACACTTGGAGGAATGGCACATTTCCGGACTTTTCGAACCGCTGACGTTCAGCCACGGGCCTGCCATGAAAAACCGTTTCATGTTGGCGCCGCTCACCAATTGCCAAAGCCACGACGACGGCACTTTGTCGGACGAGGAATTTCGCTGGCTCACCATGCGGGCAAAAGGCGGCTTCGGCCTGACGATGACCTGTGCGGCCCATGTGCAGGCTCAAGGACGCGGCTTTCCCGGGCAGTTGGGCATTTTCTCGGACCTGCATTTGCCGGGGTTGTCGCGTCTGGCGGATGCCATCAATCGCGAGGGTAGTGTCGCGGTGGTGCAGTTGCACCATGCCGGCATGCGCTCGCCCGCGGCGTTGATCGGCACGACGCCGGTTTGTCCTTCCGACAATGCCGAGACTGGCGCGCGGGCTTTGTCGCTGCCGGAAGTGGAGCAGTTGATCCAAGATTTTATCGGAGCGGCCGTGCGTGCCGAAAAGGCAGGGTTCGATGGCGTCGAGATTCACGGCGCCCACGGTTATGTGCTTTGTCAGTTTTTGAGCGCTGAGATCAATCAACGCGACGATCGTTTCGGCGGGTCGACCGAGAACCGCGCGCGGATCGTGTTCGACATCGTCGCAGGTATTCGCAAGCGCTGTCGGGCAAGCTTCAATGTGGGCATCAGGCTTTCGCCGGAAAGGTTTGGGCTGAAGCTTGAAGAGGTCCGTGACGCCGTCCAGCGCCTGATGCGGGAAGCGGCCGTCGACTATGTCGATATGTCGTTGTGGGATGTATTTAAGGAGCCGGAAGAAGAAGCCTTGCGCGGGCGCAGCTTGCTTTCGTACTTCACAAGTCTCGATCGCGGAGTTGTTCGGCTTGGGCTGCAGGCAAAATCAACTCGGCCGAAACGGCAAGGTCGTGTTTCGAGGCGGGTACGGACTTCGTCATCGTCGGACGCGGCGCCATTTTGCATCACGATTTTCCGCGCCGCGTGCAGGCCGACGGGCAGTTCAAGCCGATCGCCCTGCCCGTCCCAGCGGAGTATTTGCGCCGCGAAGGGCTGAGCGATGCGTTTGTCACCTATATGCGCAATTGGAAGGGCTTTGTTGAGTCGTAGACGCTAGGGCTGCGTTGCGCCGATTTTCAGCTTGCCGCATCTTTAGCGAAGTGATTCTCGGATGCTGGGCAGAGGGTTCGTTATGGTGCGTTTCGGCTTCATTGCGTTTGCATTTGCTGCGGTGACGGCGGCAGCGTCCGTGGCCTGCGCCTCCGAGCCCGTGCCTCCAACCTATTGTCCGGGTGGTGTCATTGTTTATGGCGTACCCTGCCCGCCGACGCCCAGCGCAGAACCTAGTGGCGGTGGCGTGCCGATGGCTCCGACTGCCACACCGCGGTATCAAGGTTTTGGAGTACCCGGGGACGTTAGCGGCGGAAGCCCTGCTCCCGCCGACGCTTACGCGCCCCCGCCGCCCAGCTTGATGCCGCCTGCGGCCGCGGGCGATCCGCCCGCGTACGGCGAGTCCCAAAGCAGCAAGGTCATCAGCTATTTCCAGCGCGGACGAAACCGCATGGATACGAGCCGCGCCTTCGGATTTGTGCTTTTGCCGCGCGCCGCCATCACGGCGCAGGAGGCACAGGTGCAGATGCAGTTTTGCCGGATTGTCTTGGCGTCGATGGATTTCATGACGCCGGGGGCCGCCGGTGCGCGAAGCGATGTGCTGGCGACGTATTGGCCCATCGTCGACGAACGAGAATCCTT
>JAIOQG010000308.1 GCA_021413465.1 Alphaproteobacteria bacterium
ACCGAGGCATAACTGCGCTGATCCTCGGCGGTAAAAAACGTGCCTTGCGCCACCGGCCAGCTACGCACGATCGGCAGATCGGGCCACGTCGCGTTCGCCGACGTTTGATAGTCGATATTTCCGAAGCGCCCGGTCACCGATCCCGTCAATTCGGGCACCGCCGCCAGCACGTTCGGCAATTGACTCATGGCCTCGGCATCCGCCGGAACCATCGTCGCCACCGTTCCGCCGACGCCGCGCTGGCCCGGGGCGCTTGGCCGCACCAACAGCAGGTTCGTACCCATCGAGCCGATCTGTTCAACCACCGCCTGCTTCGCGCCCTCGCCAAGCGCCAACATCGCCACGACCGATCCAACGCCAATGACGATGCCGAGCAACGTCAGTACCGTGCGGAATAGATTGGCGCGCAACGCCCGCAACGCCATCGCCATGGCCTCGCCCACATCCGCCCACGACGCGGCCCCGTCGCGACCCTCGACATCCTTCAGCCGGGCGATCGCCTCTGCGCTTGCCGCCTTCGTGTCCGGCCCGCTATCGGCGACGACCAAACCGTCTTTGATCTCGATGATGCGCCGCGCGTGCTGCGCCACCTCTTTGTCGTGGGTAATCAAAAGAACGGTATGGCCAAGCGTCGACAATTCCTTAAGCAGAACCATCACCTCGGCGCCGCTGCGGCTGTCGAGCGCGCCGGTCGGTTCGTCGGCCAGGATGATCTGTCCCCCGTTCATCAGCGCGCGCGCGATCGAAACACGCTGCTGTTGCCCGCCCGACAATTGGTTGGGCCGATGGCGCAGCCGGTCGCCCAGCCCAAGCCGCGTGAGCAACTCTTGCGCGCGTTCATGCCGCGCATCCGGCGACAGTCCGGCGTAAATCGCCGGCACTTCCACATTTTCCGTCGCGCTGACCGTCGATATCAGATTGTAGCTTTGGAAGATAAAGCCGAACGCCTCGCGCCGCAGACGCGCCAGTCCGTCCCCGTCGAACCCCGACACGTCGTGTCCGTTGAACAGATATGTGCCCGCCGTCGCACGGTCGAGACAGCCGACGATGTTCATCAGCGTGGACTTGCCCGATCCCGACGCACCCATGATCGCCACGAACTCGCCCGGATAGATCGTGAGCGAAATACCGTGCAGAATTTCCACCGCGACATCGCCGCCGGTGACGAAAGTCTTGCGCAAATCGGTGAGCTCGATGAGGGGCGTCGCTTCGACTGCTTGAAACGAGCCCAGCGTCGGCTTGTTCATGGCGTGCCCCGGAACCCGCCACCACCGCCGCCGGCACCGCCTTGCCGGTTGCGTTGCGTCGAGGGCGATGTGGACGTGGAAGTCGGCTTCGTCCCCGCAACCACGCGCTCGCCTTCGTTCAAACCCGATACGACCTCGGCCGCCACGCGGTTCGCGACGCCGATCGTCACGTCGCGCTCCTCGCGTGCGCCGCTCGCGCTCACAACGGTCGCCTTGAAACGCTTGCGGCCCGGTTTATACCCCTGCAGCGCCGCCACCGGCACATTCACGACGTTCGCCTTCCCCGCGATGACGAAGAACACTTGCGCCGTCATCTGCGTCATCAATTCGCCGCTCTTGTTGTCGGCGTCGAACAGCGCCGTATACAGCACAACATTGTTCACGCTTTCCGGCGTCGGCAAAATCTGTTTCAGCTTGCCGCGCCAGCGCTTTTCCGGCGCACCCAGAATCGTGAAATAGGCGTCCATCCCGACTTTCAATTTCGGCACATCCGCTTCGGAAACCTGCGTCCACACTGTCATCGTCGTCAGATCGGCAACGCGCAAGATCACGGGCGCTTGCTGGTTGGCGTTGATCGTCTGACCTTGCTTGGTCGTGATCGAAACGACCGTGCCCGCCATCGGTGCATAGATTTTCGTGTACCCCAGCGTTACCTGATCGCCCTTCAGGGTGGAATTTGTCTGTTCGATTTGCGCCTTGACCGAGTTCACGGCCGCGTCCGCCGAGCGCATCGCCGACAGCGCGCTTTGATACGCGTCTTCGCTCGTCGCCTTCGCGGCCTTCAAAATCTTCTGGCGCGCATATTGTCCGCGCGCGAGCTCAAGCTGCGCCTGCCGCTCCGCCTGCTGCGCGCGCAGATTCTTAAGTTGCGCCTGGTCGGCGACCACCTTGGTGCTCTGCAACTGCTCATCGATCTCAGCCAGCAGATCTCCCTTCTTCACTTTCGTGCCGAAATCAACGTGCAGCTTGTCCAATTGCCCCGACACCTGCGCGCCGACGTCGACGTAATCGCGCGGTTGCAGATTGCCAAGCGCCGTGACGTTGTCCTCGACGTCGCCGCGCGTGACGGTGACGATCAAAGCCGTCGTGGTCGATCCCGTGCCTTGCCACCACCAATAGGCGAGACCGAGCACCAACGCGGCGGCAATGGCGGCAGCGATCATCCGATTGCGCCGCGTCGTGGGAACAAAAGCCTTGATGCGCCGGCCGATCGTCCCGCTCGCGATCCTGTCGAATGCCGCGCGCGCACCGGAAGCAGCGTCGCCGCCAAGCTTCAACTCCGCGGGCTTCGTCTCGGCGTCCATTTTCTCAACCCATCGGAACGCGCGCAATGCGCACGAAAAAACGCAATCGTCTTCAATCGCGCGTCACGCGCATCTGGCATCGCCGCTTCACGGCAACACGCATCACGCCGCGTTGCGCAACTGCTCGGCCACCGAAACGATTGCGCGCAAGTTCCAAAATTGGAGGTTTTGCTTAGCTGCAAATTGCTCACATTGCTCGCTTTCGTCAGACGGACTCTCCAAGCTAATGAGTATCCCAAGATCGGCACCGAAAAACGCCTTTGAACCGGCGAGCTCGCGCACTTGAGGCGCACCAATCTTGCCTGCCTTCCATTGCTTGCACTGCGCCACGATCCGTCCAATCGGCGAGCAGGCAAGCATATCGACGCCATAATCGTTCGACCCGCGCGTCAACATCACTTGTCCCGTCTTCAGGTAACCTGCGATCAGTTCCGCCGCTTCAAGCTCAAAACCGTTAGGATCCAAACGCTCGCTCCAATATGTCGGATCGCAGCGTACCGCGCGCCAGGCATCGACCTGCTCGAACTCGACGCACGCCGAATTGAACGCAATGCGCCGCGGCTCGGCACGCCGGTAGCGCATCACCGCGAAGCTCGCCAGCGCCAAGATAAACAACCCGATCAAGAGCCCGGACGTGCCCATCCACACCGTGGCAAACCGCGCCGTCTCGTTCTCGAACACGCGCCAACCCCACAAACGGTCAGCCAAAACCTCGCCCGCCACGAACGCAATCACGAACGCGATGCCGAGCAGTGCGTAACGCTGAACCCGCATGTTGCGCTCGTACTTCGCCGCATCGACCTCGTCGCGCGACAGCTTGAAGCCGGCATAACTCGGCCGCGAGCGCAGCCAATTGAGTGTCAACGCTGCGGATCTCGGATCGATCAACCCGGCGGGCAAATGCGCAAAGCAACTCCACCCCTCCGTGCTCATCGCCTCCCCCAAGGTCCCGCCGAACGATCGCAATTAAACGCCGATCACCCTGCGCGTAGAAGTTGCGATAGAGAAACAATGGCAAAGATTCGACGGTCTCCACAGTCAATTTTCACCCAAAGAGGAAAGAAAAACACAACCGATAGGAGAGCTAGCAAGTGGTGGCAGATGAATCTGGACGCCCTTTTCGGGTATTCGCGCTCCTTCTACATCCGCCGCCTGCAAAAATTACGACCTGCACAGCACGCACCCTAGGGTGCCGCAGCTTGCACTTCCGCGCGGCTTACCTTCCCGTCGCCGTTCCCATCGGCGGAGTCGAAGCCCGGCGTTGGCGCCTTGGCAAACTCGTCGCGCGAGACCTTACCGTCGCCATTGGCATCGAACTGACCGAACATGATCGGCGCCATGATCCGCCCGCGCAAACCTTGCGCCGCCGCCGAGAACTCGTCGCTTGTCAGCACCCCGTCGCGATTGCCGTCCAGCACGTCGAACCGCGCGCTGCGCGCCGCCACAAACTCTGCGCGGCTGACATCGCCGTCGCCGTTCGTGTCGGCGGTGGCAAACATCGCCTTGGGGTCGAGAGAGGTCGGCGCCGGTGCCGCGAAGGCGCTGCTCGCCATCAGCGCCGAAGCCGCCACGATCAATCGGTTCAACCGCACGGTGATGCAGATTGTGGCCGGTCGCCGAATTGAACCACCGGCCCGCGCGAGAGGTAAGAACGCGCGCGGGAACCAGCTCGTAACCAAGGTGCCCCAGCACATTGAACGCAAAGGCGAACAAGCCGAACGCGATCAAACTTGGCAACGGCAATGGCACCAGCATGACGATAACGAACACCGCGAACGCTTCGAGCAGCGCCTCCAAAGGATGGAACGCCAGCGCCGCCAACGGCGACGGATTCGTCGACAAATGATGGACCCGATGCACGGTCGGATAAATCCACGACACATGGATCAACCGGTGCATCCAATAAAAGTAGAAATCGTGCACCAGCAGCGCCACGGGCACGAGCGCCGCCGCAATCAACCACTCTCCTAAAGTGACCGGCATGGAAGCCCCGGCCATGCCCACGCTACCCGTGCTCCACGCCGTCAACCCGGCAAGCGCGGCAAAGATTAGAACGGTCGACATTGAATAGCCCAACTCGCGCCACAACTGCGCACGCGCAACCGGCAGCGCTTGAATGCGCAGCGGCGCCAAACGTTCGGCAAACAACGTAACAAAACCCAACGCGCCGCCCGCCATAATCAAATAGCGCAGCGCGATCAGAACCACCGCGGCGGCGGCAACGACCAAAGGGAGCGGCAATCCGAATGTGGGGATTGCATCGACAAGCGGTGAAGACATCGCAACAACTCCGTTTCTTTTGTTCGAGGTGAAGCGCGCAAGCGGCCGGCCGTTGACGGTCTCGGCCGCTTGCGCCTGTGTCGCTTAGCGGGAGGGGCAAGCAATCGTGTTGCCGGCGGCGTCAGAGCACGTCGTATTGCGCGAATAGCCGTTCGTGCTGTCGTAGGTCGACGTCGACTGCGCGCTGTTGCCGTTCGCTCCCGTGGCGTTCGACGTGCGTCCGCCCGAAACCGTGCCGTCGGCATTCCGCGTGAAGCCGCCTTGGCTCGACGCCGAACCGTTCGGCCCGGTGACGGCGCCGCCGCTTTCGTGCTTGACGGTGCCGTCGGCGTTCACGGTCGTCGCGCCGGCCCGCGCGCCCTTGGCGCCCGACGGCGTTTGGAAAGCACCGCCCGACACGGTGGCCGCGTTGCCGTTACCGTCGGTCGCGACCACGCGTCCGCGCGCAACCTTACCGCCGTTCGGACCTTGATGTGCCGCGCCGCCCGCCGCCGTGACGCCGCCTGCCGCATTCGGACGCGCGCCGTGCGCCCGCCCGCCGGCTTCGGCCACTTGCACCATCGTCACCAAACCCATCGCAATCGCACTCGCAAGCAACAATTTGCGGCTGAAAGAACTCGTCCCAGTCATCTTAACTCTCCGTGTCTGTGGTCCAGCCCGCACACCATGTGCCGCTTGGAATGGGCAGAGAGTGATCGCCCGCTGTTTCGAGGTGATGTCGCGCCCGGCCCAAGATGTTGCAAACGGTGAAACAGGGCCGCGCCTGTAACGGTTTGTAACGTTTGCGCTGACATCGTTCCGCGAAGCCGCGCTATAGTAGCAATCGTCACAACACCGCACGTCGCCGCCGGACCATGTCGCCCAAATCGAACCGCGTAATCGTCGTCGACGACGACACCGAAATGCGCAATCTGCTGCAACGCTATTTGACCGGCGAAGGCTACACCGTGCGCACGGCGGCCGACGGCAAAACGCTCGACACCGCGTTGGCGCGCGAGCCTGCCGACATCATCGTGCTCGATCTCATGATGCCCGGCGAAGACGGCCTATCGATCTGCCGGCGCCTACGGGGAGCGGGGGACCTAACGCCCATCGTCATGCTCACCGCCAAAGGTGACCCGATAGACCGCATCGTTGGTCTCGAAATGGGCGCCGACGACTATCTGCCGAAACCCTTCACACCGCGCGAGCTGCTGGCGCGCATGTCGGCGGTCCTGCGTCGCGGCAATGGTTCGCAACGCCGCGCGACCGGCGAAATCATAAAGTTCGGCCCCTTCGAAATGCAGCTCGCCGAGATGAAGCTCACGCGCGACGGTCACGCGATTGAACTGTCGTCGCGCGAATTCGCCTTACTCAAAGCGCTCGCCCTCGAAGCCGGCCGCCCGTTAAGCCGCGCGCGCCTCATCGAGATGGCGCTCGGCCGCGACGCCGAGGTTACCGACCGCGCCATCGACGTCCAGATCTCGCGCCTGCGCAAAGCCATCGGCGACGACACCGACGACCCGCACTGGATCAAAACCGTCTGGGGCGTCGGCTACGTCCTTGCCGGCACGGGTGAGTGACTCGATGAGCCAAAATCGCAAACGCATGCTGCCACGCTTCGATTCCGTCGCCGCCCGCGGCGCCCTGGCGCTGATCGGTCTTCTGACCGTCGCCCAACTCATGACGCTGCTCCTATTCTTCGTCTTCGTGCTTGAACCGCAGGCCCGCCGCGTTGCCGGCCTGATGGCGCAGAGCGTTTCGGCCATCGCCGAAACGATGGAGCGTCTGCCGCCCGGCGATCAAACCGCCTTTCTCGAACGCCTCAACACCTCGCCCTACCTGCAGATCCATACCGAACTCACCGACTGGCCAGCGGGCATGCGAAGCCCTTCGCTCCTAGAATCGTTCTTTATGAGCGAACTCGCGGCCAAATTGTCCGAAAACAAACACTTCGAATGGCAGCGCGGCGCCGAAGGCCGAATATGGATAGCCATGACGCTCGCCGGCAAACGCGTCTGGATGTCGACGAAGCCGCCGGCACAGTTACGCCCCGAATGGGCCGTCATCCTCGCCTCCGGCTTCAGCCTATTCGTCGCCATCGTCGCGGGCCTCGTCATCCAGCGCCGCTTCAGCTCGTCGTTGCGCGCGCTGACCGCCGCGGCACAGCGCGTATCTCTGCGCACCGCGCCCGAAGCGGTACCGGTCGCAGGGCCGAAAGAAATCAGAGAGCTCGGCGAGAGTTTCAACCGCATGACCGAGCGCCTCGCGACCGCCGAACGCGAACGCAACCTCATGCTCGCCGGCATCAGCCACGATCTGCGCACACCGCTATCGAAGATTCGCCTCGCCGTCGAGATGCTGACGACCGACGTAGCAGGCGCCGACCTCAAGGCCACGATCGTGCGCCAAATCGAAACCATGGACGCCATGTTCGCGCAGTTCTTGGATTTCGCCCGCGGCCTGGACCAAGAACCGTTCGCCGAAGTTCTGCCCGCCTCCGTCGTCGACGCCGTTCTGGAAGCGCAGGATCACAAAGGTATCCGCACCCAGCACGCGCCAAGCGTGTCGATCAAAGCCAAACCCGTGGCGCTCCATCGCGCTATCGCAAACCTCGTCGCCAACGCGGTCAAATACGGCAAAGACCCGATTACCGTCGAAACAAGCTACACCGCCGCGCACTGCATCATCTCCGTGCGCGACCATGGTCCGGGCTTAAGCGCGCAAGAGCGCGCCCGCCTCGTCGAACCCTTCGCCCGCGGCGACGATGCCCGCGGCGGCACGCAAGGCACGGGCCTCGGCCTCGCCATCGCCGCCCGCGTCGCAAAGGCCCATGGCGGCGAACTCAAACTGGAAAGCACCGAAGAAGGCGGCCTCGTCGCGTCGCTGGGTCTGCCGCGCGCATCATAGTCGAAGTTCACGTCATCGTGTTGCGCGTCAGGCCTCCGTTCATCGGCGCACCTGACACCTCGAATTCCCGCGCGTTTGCGCACGCCGCCGCCGCGAAGCCCGCGCGCCGCCGCATTTCGGCCTTGAGCCTGAACCGCACCTAACAGCGACGTTCAAGGAGCACTCAGCCTCGCTCGCTTATCTCTATGCACACCCCAGGCGCGAAGGGAGTTCGCGCGAAACGCGGCAAACCAGCCCACTCAAGGAGCCACTCACATGAAACGCATTCTCTTCGCC
>JAIOQG010000016.1 GCA_021413465.1 Alphaproteobacteria bacterium
TAGAGCCGGCAAATTGCCCATTCGGATTTTGTTGTCGAACGACGACGGCATCAATGCGCCGGGATTGAAGTCGCTCGAGAAGATTGCCGACGCGCTTTCGGACGATGTTTGGATTGTGGCGCCCGAAACGGAAGAAAGCGGCGCGTCGCGCAAGCTGACGCTGACGCAGCCGTTGCGCTTGCGCGAAATCAACAAGCGAAAATTCGCGGTGCAGGGCACGCCGACGGATTGCGTGTTGATGGGCGTGACGCATTTGTTAAAGGACCATAAGCCGGATTTGATCTTGTCGGGCATCAACCGGGGCTCGAACATTGCCGACGATGTGACCTATTCGGGCACGATTGCGGCGGCGATGGAGGGTACGGGGCTGGGTATTCCGTCCATCGCGTTGAGCCAGGCCTATGCGTTCGAGACCGGCAAGCACGTGAAGTGGTCGTGCGGTGAGCACCATGGGCCGGCGCTGATCCGCAAGCTGTTGCAGGCCGGGTGGCCGAAAGACGTGCTGATCAACGTGAACTTCCCCGACGTGCTGCCGCAAGCGGTCGAACGGGTGGAGGTGACGTCCCAGGGCAAGCGCGACCAGTCGCAGGCCAATATCATCGAACGCATGGATGTGCGCGGCAACCCTTACTATTGGCTGGGCTTTTCGCGCGTGTTGAGCAACCCGCCGGAAGGTACGGACTTGCGGGCGATTTACGACGGGCGTATCTCGGTGACGCCGCTGCATTTGAATTTGACCGAAGAGCGAGCGCGTAAGGCGCTGGCGCAACAGATGGACGGGCGCCCGCCCGGCGCAGACTAAGCCATCGTCCAACACCGAGACGCCGATGCATACGGACGTTCGCATAATTCAGCTGCTGATGGAGTTGCGTCGGCAAGGGGTGACCGATTCCGACGTGCTGTCGGCGTTGGAACTGACGCCGCGGGAATTGTTCGTGCCGGAGGTGTTTCAGGACCGGGCCTACGACAATGCGGCGCTGCCCATCGATTGCGGTCAGACGATCAGCCAGCCGTTCATCGTCGCCTATATGACGCAAGCCTTGGAGTTGGCGCCCAACATGCGGGTGCTCGAAGTGGGGACGGGCACGGGCTATCAGACGGCGATATTGGCGCGGCTGGCGAAGCGGGTTTACACGATCGAGCGCCACGCGGCGTTGATGGCGAAGGCGCAAGAGCGCGTTAAGAAACTCCTGCTATTCAACGTCGAGTTCCGGGTCAGCGATGGAATGCGCGGCTGGCCGGGGCAGGCACCCTTCGACCGCATCATCGTTACAGCGGCGGCGCGGGAAAATCCGCCGCAAGAGTTGCTAAATCAACTCAATATTAAGGGAATCATTGTTATTCCAATTGATCGTGGTGGGCATGGGCAGGTGCTGGTCCGGATTAAAAGGACTGCACAAGGTTTTCAAAGCGCGGATCTTTTGCCTGTGAAGTTCGTGCCTCTGTTGGAAGGCGTTGCCAAGAGTGATGGAGAAGCCCGGTGACCCGCGCAATCGTCGCTCACAGCGAAACCGGACCGAGCAAACGGTCCAGACGCTGATTGCAGCGCTATTGCTTGGCACGACGAGCGGCTGCGCGACTTACGATTTCGATCAAGCGCCGGCTCCTTCGTTCAACGCCAGACCGGCGTCGCGGCCCGTTACCGTCGTCTATGTGCAGCGCGGCGACACTATTCCAGGCATTGCGCGACGCTATGGCCTGTCACCGCAGGCTGTGGTCGATGCCAATGGTCTGAGCGCCCCCTATCGTCTGACGCGGGGCGAGCGGCTGGTTCTGCCGCCGTCTTCGGTCCATATCGTCGAGCCCGGCGATACGGTCAGTTCCATCGCGCGTGCTTACGGTGTGCCGCGCGATTCCATTATTGCTTCGAACGATCTGGCCACGCCCGACAACTTGCGGCCGGGCGAGCGCATTGCCGTGCCGTTTGCGGCGCCCGTGCAAAGGCCGGCGGCGCGCAACGCGCAAGCCATTAAGACGGTGGAATTGGCGGCGCCCGCGAAGGTCGAGACTACGAACAATTTCCCCACGAAGAGCGGGCCCGATCCTCGGCTTGCGGGTGGACGATATTATGCGTTGGGAACGCCGCGTGCGAAGCCCGAATTCGAGGGCCAGGGCGGTCCGGAAGAGTTTGCGCCGCCCGACGAACCCGAGGTCGATGCCGACGCGGCGTATTCGCCTAAGAAAGCAGCGACCAAGGTCAGCGACCGCGAAACGTTGGGGCGCACGCCGGGAAAGTTCATCTGGCCGGTGCGCGGCAAGGTGTTGTCAGGTTTCGGACGGCGCGGCACGGGCGTGCACAATGACGGCATCAACATCGCCGCGGAACCGGGTTCTCCCGTCAAGGCGGCCGATGGCGGCGTTGTGGTCTATGCCGGCAACGAGTTGGCGGGGTACGGCAATCTGCTGCTGCTGCGCCATCCCAGCGGTTATGTGACGGCCTATGCGCACAACAAGAAGCTGTTGGTGGAGCGCGGCGATGCCGTGAAGCAGGGTCAAACCGTTGCGACGGTCGGTTCGACCGGCGACGTCGACCGGCCGCAATTGCATTTCGAAATCCGCAAAGGCGATCGCGCCGTCGATCCCAATCTCTATTTGGTGCGCTCCACCGCCAGCCGCTGATCCGCCTTCGCCAAGGCTTCGGCGGACTAGCCGGTACTAGCGCAGCCGTTGACCGAGTTCGCCGGCCATATCCTCGATGAACTGCCATGCGACGCGGCCGGAGCGGCTGCCGCGCGTCATCGACCATTCGAGCGCGCGCCGGTCGAGATCTTTGGGCGCGATGTTGAGCGCGAAGTGCGCGGCATAGGCGCGAACGATGTCTAGATAATCCGCTTGGCCGACATTGTGGAAGCCGAGCCAGAGACCGAAGCGATCGGACAGCGACGTCTTTTCCTCGACGGCTTCGTCGGGATGGATGGCGGTCGAGCGTTCGTTGTCGATCATTTCGCGCGGCATGAGATGGCGCCGGTTCGAGGTGGCGTAGAACACGACGTTGTCGGGCCGGCCGGCGATGCCGCCTTCCAGCACGGTTTTCAGCGGGCGATAGGCGGCGTCGTGGGCGTCGAACGAAAGGTCGTCGCAAAAGAGCAGGGTGCGCACGGGTGCCGTCGCGATCAACGCCAGAAGCTTGCCCAAGGAGGCGATGTCTTCGCGGTGGATTTCGACGAGTTTGAGCGGGGCGGAGGCTTCGGCCGCGACGGCCGCGTGCACCGCCTTGACGAGGGCGCTTTTGCCGGTGCCGCGCGCGCCCCAGAGGAGCGCGTTGTTGGCGGGCAGGCCGGCGGCGAAACGGCGGGTGTTGGCTAGGAGCTGATCGCGCTGGCGGTCGATGCCCTTGAGGAGCGCCAAGGGCACGCGCGCGATCGTCGGCAGCGGGGTGAGGGAGGCTTTGGCGGCGTCCCAGATAAAGCCCTCGGACGCGATCCAGGGTGGGGCCGGAATCGCTTCGGGGGCCAGGCGTTCGAGGGCGGTTGCGATGCGCGCCAAAAGGGCCAGATGTTCGGTCTCGTGGGTCATGGCGCTGACCTAGCCGATGTGCGGCGCGGGGGCCAGAGTGTGCCGAAAGGTCCGCCCAGGCGTTGGTTGCATTGAGACTGCCCAAGGTTATAGTCCGGCCGCCATTCGTCCCGCCCGGGCGATAAAGTTAACGGAAGCAGATTTCTCATGTTCATTACACCGGCCTTTGCGCAGGCGGCCCCCGGTTCGGGTGGTGCTTTCGACTTTGGCGCGATTATCGCCCAATTCGGCGTTTTCATTCCGATCATTTTGATCTTCTACTTTCTGATCATCCGGCCGCAGCAGCAGCGCGTAAAGGCGCATCAGCAGCTGATCGCCAATGTCAGGCGCGGCGACGTCGTGGTGACGTCCGGCGGCATCGTGGGCAAGGTCACCAAGGTGCTCGAGACCGACGAGGTCATGGTCGAGATCGCCGACAACGTGCGCATTCGGGTCATCAAATCGACGATCATGGACGTGCGCTCCAAGACCGAGCCGTCGGACGCCAAGTCGAAGGCCGATGCCGACGACGAGAAGAAATAGAATTCCATAAGCCTGAAGATTTGGGCCGGACACGCGGACACGAACTATGCTGCAATATCAAAGCTGGAAGGTTTTCATCGTTCTGGGGATCTGTCTTTTGGGACTGATCACCGCGGCGCCGAATGTCTATCCGCAAAGCTGGCGCGACTGGCTGACGAAGCATGCGTCTTTCATCCCGCATAAGCCCATCACTTTAGGTCTCGACCTTCAGGGCGGCGTTTATGTGTTGTTCGAAGCCAAGATCGAAGTCGCGGCGCAAGACAAGCTGCAAAACTTGCTCGACGAAGTGCGCAAGGGTCTGCGCCGGCAGAACATCACCTATTCGGGTCTTGCCGTCGTCAACGACAAGCTGAACGTGACCATTCTGGACGCGGACAAGTTCGAAGCGGCGCGCACCTTTCTGAAGGGTTTGGCGCAACCCGCGGGCGCCGGTTTCTCCGGCGTGAGTGCGACGGATTACGACGTGGCGATGGGCAGCGACGGCGTCGCGACTTTGGCGGTGACGGCGGCGGGGCGCGAGCAAATTCGTTCCAACGCCATGGCGCAGTCGGTCGAGACATTGCGCAAGCGCATCGATCCCGAAGGCACGAAGGAAGTTACGATTCAGCCGCAAGGCGAGCGGCGCATCATCGTGCAGGTGCCCGGCGAAACCGACCCTCAGAAGATCATCAAAGCGGGCAGCACCGCGGCGAAGCTGACGTTCCACATGGTGGACGACAATGTTTCGCAAACCGACATCGATGCGAACCGTATTCCTCCCGGTTCGAAGTTGCTGAAGGAAACGCGCGGACGCGGCAAAACCGCGACCGAGGTTCCCATCGTGATCAAGGAACGCGCGATCATCACCGGCGACATGCTGGAAAAGGCGCAAGGCACGTTCGATTCGCAGACGCAGTTGCCGATCATTTCCTTCAAGTTCAACGCGCAAGGCGCGCGGCGTTTTGCCGACATCACCAAGCAGAGCATTGGCCGGCGCTTTGCCGCGGTGCTCGACGGCAAGGTGATTACGGCGCCGGTCATCCAGTCGGCGATTATCGGCGGAACCGGTCAGATCACCGGCGACTTCACGATCGAGGAAGCAACCGAGACCGCGACGTTGCTCAATTCGGGTGCGCTTTACGTGCCGCTGGAAGCGGTGGAGCAACGCACCGTGGGCGCCGAGCTGGGCGAGGATTCGATTCTTGCGGGGCAGTATTCGGCCCTCGGCGGTTTGATCCTGGTCGCCGGGTTCATGTTCTTCAACTATCGCCTGTTCGGCATGTTCGCGAATTTGGCGTTGGCGGCGAACCTTGTGATTTTGCTCGGGCTGATGACGGCGTTCGGCGCGACGCTGACCTTGCCGGGCGTTGCGGCCTTCGTGCTGACGATGGGCATGGCCGTCGATGCCAACGTTTTGATCTATGAGCGCATCAAAGAGGAATCGCGCAACGGCAAGTCGTTGATGGCCTCGCTCGATTCCGGATTCGAGCGCGCGATGGCGACGATCGTCGATGCCAATGCGACGCACGCGCTCGCCGGTCTCATTCTGCTTGAGGTGGGGTCGGGGCCGGTGCGCGGGTTTGCGGTTGCGTTCTTCCTCGGGATTTTGACGTCGTTCTTCTCCTCGATCTTCCTCACCCGTTTGTTCGTCGTGACGTGGTTGCGTTCGGCCCGTCCGACGCAGTTGGCGGTCTAGGGGTTGCCCAAGTCCCTGAGGTTATTGAGGTTTTTCGCGGCGGGGTCGATTCAGGCGATGCCGTCTTGTATTGTCTTGTTGCACGGCAGCTGAGTCGGCGGTTTTAGGGGAGATACGGGTCATGGCGGCGCTTCTGACCAATATGCGCAACACGGTGATCGCGGGGTTTGTTCTTGCGCTCGTGGTTTTTGCGATTTTCATTTTCGTGGGCGGCTATGCGCTGTCGGCCATCGTGGTGGGCGAGCAGTTTTGGGCGTTCATCCTGCGTTGGTTGCATGTGATGTTCGGCATTCTTTGGATCGGGCTTTTGTACTATTTCAACTTGGTGCAGATGCCGATGATGCCCAAAATCCCCGACGAGCAGAAACCGGCGGTCTCGAAGTTCATTGCGCCGGAAGCGTTGTGGTATTTCCGCTGGGCGGCGATGGGCACGATGGCGGCGGGCGTGATTTTGGCGGCGCTGAGCGGCTATCTGCTCGATGCTCTGACGCTCGGCGCGACGCAGAATTTCGTGGCGCCGTCGACGACGTTGATCGGCATCGGCATGTGGCTGGGGCTGATCATGTGGTTCAACGTGTGGTTCGTCATTTGGCCGAACCAGCAGAAGGCGCTGAACATCGACAACCGCTTTCCCGATTTGACGAAAGAACAGAAGGCGGCGGCGGGGCGCACGGCGATGTTGTTCTCGCGCACGAATTTCATGCTGTCGATTCCCATGCTGTTCTGCATGACCGGCGGCGGGATCAACGCCAATTTGGGCTGATCGTTTAGACTGCGGATTGAAGGCGGGGCTGCGCACAAAGCGCGGCCCCTTTTTTTGTTGGTGCACACCTAACCCTGTCATCCCGGTCGAGGCGATAGCCGAGAGCCGGGACCCAGGCGTGACAGAAGTTGAGTCCGTCACTCCTGGGTCCCGGATAGTAAGGTTCGCAAGACCGTTGCTGCGCAACGGGCTCACCTGACTTCCGGGATGACAATGAGATATGTGAGTGATGGATCGAGCACCACTTGAACCGCTGGACGATCTGATCGCGCGCGTCGAGCCCGACCGGTATGTCGCTTCTTTTTTCGCGCCGGCGGAGAGGCGGCGGGATTTGCTTGGGCTTTATGCTTTCGATCATGAGGTGGCGCGCATCGGCGAGATCGTGCGTGAGCCGATGGTGGGGCATATCCGGTTTGGCTGGTGGCGCGAGCAGGTGTCTTTGATCTATTCCGGCGGCGAGGTTGTGGCGCCGGTGGCGCGGGCTTTGGCGGAGGCTGTGCGGGCGCACGACTTGCCGCGCGATTTGTTCGAGCGGTACCTCGATGCGCGGGCGTTCGATCTTGAGGAGGCGCCGTTTGCGGACGCGGCCGCGCTTGAGCGTTACGCGGTCGCGGTATCGGGCGGCATCATGGCGTTGGGCGCGCGCGTTTTAGGTTGCGCGGCGCGGGCGGATGCGGCGGCCGAGCTTGGCGGTTGCGCCGAGGTCTATGCGCGGATCTTGACGAGCGTGGGCGTGCAAGCCGAGCGGCGGCATTGCCGGTTGCCGCTCGATTGGCTTGAGGCGGCGCGCTTGGGGCCCGAGGATGTGTTTGCCGGCGATGCTGCGGCGGCTCTTAGCGGCGTGACGGCGCGGCTTGCCGGTCAGGCGCGGGCGGCGTTGACGCGCTTGCGCGGGCAAAATTTTCCGACGCGGGCGACGCCGGTGCTGGCTGCGGCGACGACGGCGCGGTGGGCGATTGCGCTCGCGCTCAAGCCGGCGTTCGATCCCTATGCGCCGATGCGCGCGCTGCCCGCCTGGCAGCGCGTCGCGCGGATCGCGTTCGCCAATCTGGCTTGGCGGATTTGAAGTTGAACAAAAACTGCATCACGGCGGGGCTTGATCCGGACATCCCGTGCGCGCCAGAGATTCAAATTTTCACCACGAAGGCACCAAGAACCATGGAAGGTTCACGAAGACCTTGGTGAACCTTCGTTTCTCTTAGTGTCTTCGTGGTGAAAAACTTGGCCTCCATCGCGCTACCGTCCGAAAGCTGGGTGGCCGGGTCAAGCCCGGCCATGACGCAGTTTTAGACGGCTTTCGATTTAATGTGTCCGTTGCGGGGCGGCTTCGTAGGAGACGGCGATCGCTTGCAGGGCTGCGATTTCGTTCGGGAAGACGCGGTCGAGTTTGACCATGTCGGCGCCGCGGGCGCCGCGGTGGGAGGGTTTGAGGACCGAGGCTTCCAGGCCGTTGCGGGCGCGGGTGATGAGGCCGGCTTCGTGCCAGTCTTCGTCGGACACCGTGATTTCGCCGGCGCGGTGGGCGAGGTGGGTTTTCACCGGAACGCGGTCGCCCATTTCGGCGTCGTCGAGAACGAACTCGCGATAGGTGCCGTTTCCTTCATGCTTCGAACAAATAATCATCGTGTCCCTCTTTTCGTTGTCCCCGCCCGCGAGGGCCGGACATCCGGCCCTCGCGAAGTCATCCATTCCGCTTCGCGGTCACGCGCACTCCCCAGTGCGCGCGACCGCTTATTCCGTTAGCTGCAGCCCGTCGTGGTGCCGCAGCTGTCGCATTTCATGCAGGTGCCGTTGCGCACGAGCGTGAAGTTTCCGCAGTTGCCGCAAGCGTCGCCCTCGTAGCCTTTGATGCGGGCTTCGGCGAGTTTGCGGGCGCGCAGTGCGGTCGAAGAGATTTGCACTTCGCGTTCGACGATTTCGATCGTTTGGGCCACCGTGTTGCCGACGGTGCGGCGCACGGTTTCGGCCGTCGTCGTCGTCAGCATCGAGGTTTCGGCGCGAACGGTTTGACCGCCGTCGAGCACGATCAGCTGTTGCGGCATCTGTCCGCGCACGAGGCCGGACGAAACGATGCGCGACGGGTTTTGGGCCGGTGCGGGCGGACGCTTGCCTTCGCTGTCGCCGCCGCCGATTTCCAGATCGCTGCTGCCGGGCACGACATGCGCCAGGTCGTGACGGCCGAGATACGACACCGCGAGTTCGCGGAAGATGTAGTCGAGGATCGAGGTCGCGTTCTTGATCGAGTCGTTGCCCGTGACCATGCCGGCCGGTTCGAAGCGCGTGAAGGTGAAGGCCTCCACGAACTCGTCCAAGGGCACGCCGTATTGCAGGCCGATCGAGATGGCGATCGCGAAGTTGTTCATCAAGCTGCGGAAGGCGGCACCCTCCTTGTGCATGTCGATGAAGATTTCGCCGATGCGGCCGTCGTCGTATTCGCCGGTGCGCAGATAGACTTTGTGTCCCGCGACGGAGGCCTTTTGCGTGTAGCCCTTGCGGCGGTGCGGAAGTTTTTCGCGGTCGCGCTTGGTGATTTCGACGATGCGTTCGACGACGCGTTCGGCCATCGCTTGCGCGCGGGCGGCTTGCGGCATTTCGGCGAGCGTTTCCTGCAGTTCTTCGTCGTCGTTTTCGTCGGCCAGAAGCGATGAGGCGAGCGGCTGCGAAAGCTTCGAGCCGTCGCGGTACAAGGCGTTGGCTTTCAGCGCCAGTTTCCACGACTTCATATAGGCGTCGGCGCAATCCTTGATGGTGGCGCTGTTGGGCATGTTGATGGTCTTGGAGATCGCGCCCGAGATGAACGGTTGGGCGGCCGCCAGCATGAGGATGTGGCTGTCGACGGAGAGCGAGCGTTTGCCGAGCTTGCCGCACGGGTTGGCGCAGTCGAAGACGGCGAGATGTTCGTCCTTCAGATGCGGGGCGCCTTCCAACGTCATCGCGCCGCAGCAATAGATGTTCGCGGATTCGATTTCAGCCTTCGTGAAGCCGATTTCTTGGAGCAGGTTGAAGTCCGGCGCGTCCAAGCGTTCCGGCGCGATGCCGAGCGTGTTGACGCAGAACTCTTCGCCGAGCGTCCAACGATTGAACACGAACGAGATGTCGAAGGCGGTCGAGAGCGATGACTCGATCGCTTCAAGCTGCTTGTCGCCGAAGCCTTTGAGCTTCAACCATTCTTGGTTGACGCCGGGCGAGCCTTTGAGCGTGCCGCGGCCGACGGCGTAGTTGATGATCGTTTCCGATTGCAGCGAGCTGTAGCCGAGCGCGCGCAACGCTTCGGGCACCGATTGGTTGATGATCTTGAAGTAGCCGCCGCCGGCGAGCTTCTTGAACTTTACCAGTGCAAAGTCGGGTTCGATGCCCGTCGTGTCGCAATCCATCACGAGGCCGATCGTGCCGGTGGGGGCGATGACGGTCGTTTGGGCGTTGCGATAGCCGTAGAGCGCGCCTTGGCTGAGCGCTTCGTCCCACGAGGCGCGGGCGCGATCAACGAGGCCATCGAAGCCAAGCGCCGGCATTTCCATGGCGTTGAGCGGCACGGGCTTGATCGCGACCTTTTCGTAGCCGTCGACCGAGCCGTGCGCGGCGCGGCGGTGGTTGCGGATGACGCGCAGCATGTGCTCGGAGTTTTTG
>JAIOQG010000259.1 GCA_021413465.1 Alphaproteobacteria bacterium
GAGCCGCGTTGCGGCCGCTGGCGCCGCTGAGGCCGCCGCCGCCGTGCATGCCGTTGCCGCAAAGGTAGAAGCCGTCGATCGGGGTTTTGTGGTTCGACCAGCCGGGCATCGGGCGCATGAAGAACATTTGATCGAGGATCAGTTGGCCGTGGTTGAGGTCGCCTTCGGTTAGGCCGTAGGTTTTTTCGAGGTCGAGCGGCGTCAGCGATTTGGTTTCGCGGATGCTTGCCTTGAGTTGAGGGAAGGCGCCTGCGGCGGTGTCGATGGCGCAGCGTTCCAGTACGGGGCGCAACTGCTGCCAATCGCCTTGGCGCAACGCATAGGGCGCGAATTGGAAGTGCAGCGAGACCACGCGGCCCGCCGTCGTGATTTCCAGGTACGGCTCTTTCGACATCTCGCCGTACTTCGCCGCATCGTAGGCGCGTTCCGCGTAGCGGATCGACGGGGCGATGACGAGCGTGCCTTTCGGTAGACCGTGATTGCCATCGGTCAAGAGGTGCACTTTCGCGACGGCGCCGCGCATCTTGATCGATTGCGTCGCCCACACGAATTCCGGCGGCAGTTCGGGGGCGCCGACGAGGTCCAACAACGAATGGCGCGGATCGGCAGCCGAGATGACTATCGGCGCCAAAATTTCCTCGCCGTTTTCCAATCGAACGCCGCGCGCGCGCTGATCGTCGACGAGCACATTCTTCACGCCCGTCGAGAGGCGCACTTCGCCGCCGCGCGCTTTCAGCGCCGCGATCAGCGCATCGGCGATGCGGCCGGTGCCGCCTTCAACGCGGCGATGGCCGGGGCCGCCGCGATTGAGCCAGGTGTGCATCAAGGTGTAGCCGGTGCCTGCCGACATGGGCCCCAACGTGTGGCCGTTGATCGCGACGGAGGCGACGGCGGCGCGCAACGAGTCCGACTCGAACCATTCCTCCGTGAGTTCGAGTGCGGACATCGGCATGGCCCGAATCACGCGGAACATGTCTTTGCTGCCGAGGCGGCGGAGTTTGAGTGCGAGTTGCGCAAGCGGCCAGCCTTCGGCGAGCGTGACGTGCGGCAGTCGCGGCATGGGCGTGCGATAGGCGGCGTCGAGGAACGCCGATGCTTGGGCCATGAACGCGACGAATTCCGGCCAACGTTCGACGTCCGGCTTCGAAATGCTGCGGATCGAGGCAAGCGTTTGTTCGTCGGCGTCCGCCGTCAGGCGAAGCTGGCGACCGTCCGGCAAGATCGAGATCAGGGGCTCGCTAGCTGACGTGAGTTGGGCGAGACCGAGATCGTGCATGATGTCCGGGCGCAGTTGGCCGCCGGCGTGGAGCGCGTCCACTTGAAAGTCTTTGCCGAACGATTCCGTCACCGCTTGGCCGCCGGCGATGGCGCGGCGTTCGAGCACCAGCACCTTCTTGCCTGCTTTGGCTAGGTAGTTTGCCGTGACGAGGCCGTTCAGGCCGGCGCCGATAATGATGACGTCGACCATCAGCGCCAATCCTTCAGCACTTCTTGCGCCGCCATTTTGCCGGCCGCGCCCATGACGCCGCCGCCGGGATGCGCCCCCGAGGCGCCGAAGTAATAGCCGGGCAACGGGGTGCGGAAGTCGGCCCATTTCGCGGCGGGCCGGAGGAAGAACAATTGATGCAGCAACAATTCG
>JAIOQG010000260.1 GCA_021413465.1 Alphaproteobacteria bacterium
ACACGTCAAATCAGACCCGAGATCGCTCCCGAAACTAACCCAACCCATCCAACCGAACAGGTTCCTTCTCACGGATACGGCCATAGGAAACCGTACCCGCGCACAATCAAGAAAGAGAATATAAAACAGCCTCTGAGCTAGGGCCAGGCTCGCGCCCAACCCCTAAGTCAATGACCAGCTCGTCCGCCGCCCACATCCCCCTTCCCGGTATATTCAATTTTCAAGTGGCAGCCGCTCGACGAACAAAAATCCGCCCGCGCGAATAACCCGCACGTAACGCATCTTACCCATCGAGGGAACGACCCACACCGAGGCGCGCGCAAGGCGCAACGCATCAGCGCAGGGTGGGCAGAATTAAGCCTACTCGAAGCAGGAGTCAATGATGCGTTTACAAAAAAAACATAATCCCCAGATGACGCCGATAGCCGGCCGTAATTGCCCAGCAAGGTTCCGCGCTTAACCTTTCCCCGCGGCTGGCTCGGACCGTGCATGCAAGTGAAGGGCGCTCAGCGGGCTAAGTATGCAACCCCTGAGAGATTGACAGAATGACGGCAGGCTGACTTCGAATCACCTGCGCATAAGTGGATCAAAACGGCCCTTAAGAGCCAGTCCGCGAGGTCTGCAAAGGTCGAACCGTCAGGTTCGAGAGTGGTGGGGTTTGAGTTGAGTTCACGGCGTGACAGCGACAGCTCTGCAACAACGGACAAGCACCCCTGGCTTGCGGCCGCGGGGATGATGGCCGGCGTCTTGCTGGCCGTTCTTGGCTTGATCGGGGTGGCGAGCTCACTCAGCGGGGGAACGCCTGCGGCGTCTTTTGCCTGGCTGACGCCGGCTGCGGACCAAGCTCCGGCCATCGTGCCCGGTAATGTAGAGAGCGCCGAGGACGAAGCCGCGGATGCGCAGCCCGAGACGCGCCAGATTGCCGTGCAATCGGGCGACACGCTCACCGAGATTTTGATCGATGCGGGCGCCGATCCGAGCGAAGCGCGCGCGGCGGTTGCGGCGCTTTCATCCGTGTACGATGCATCGACGTTGCGCGAAGGGCAGTTCGTTACCGTCACGTTCGACGCGCTGCCGCCCGGTTCGAGCCCGCAGACGCCGGCCCCTGCCCCGCTCGACGCGGCGGGCGGTGCGGCCGAGCCTTTGACATTGGCGCCCACCGTCTATGCGCCGCTGTTGAACATTGCGATCAAGGCGAGCATCGAACGCGAAGTGTTCGTGACGCGCGGCGACGACGGCTCGTTCGCTGCGCGGGAGGTCGTGAAGCAACTCAAGGCGACCGACGCGCGGGCGACCGGCACGATCGAAGGAAGCCTTTACTTGTCTGCGAAAGCGGCCGGCGTTCCTGAGTCCGTCATCGTCGATTTGATCCGCATTTATTCGTACGACGTCGATTTTCAGCGCGAAGTGCGCTCGGGCGACAAGTTTGATCTTCTGTACACGAACTATGTCGACGAGACGGGCGACGCGGTGAAGGGCGGTGCGATCCAATTTGCCGAGCTAACGCTCAAGGGCGAACGCAAGCCGCTCTACCGCTTCACCACCAGTGACGATCAGACTACAGATTACTTTACGCCTAAAGGTTGGTCGGGCAAGCGCATGCTGATGCGCACGCCGATCGACGGGGCGCGATTGACCTCGGGTTTTGGCATGAGGTTTCATCCGATCTTGGGCTATACGAAGATGCACAAGGGCGTCGACTTCGGCGCCGCCACCGGCACGCCCG
Source organism: Alphaproteobacteria bacterium (assembly GCA_021413465.1). Lineage (GTDB taxonomy): Bacteria > Pseudomonadota > Alphaproteobacteria > Micropepsales > Micropepsaceae > SZUA-430. The sequence continues at coordinate 1,727 of JAIOQG010000260.1, forward strand.
TCATGGCCTCGGGCAACGGCGTCGTGGAGATGGCGGACTGGTTCGGCGGCTATGGACGTTACGTTCGGATCAAGCATGTGAATTCATACAGCACCGCTTACGCGCATCTGAGTCGCTTTGCCCGCGGCATCAAGAGCGGAACGCGGGTGCGGCAGGGACAGGTCGTAGGCTATGTCGGCACGAGTGGGCGATCGACGGGGCCGCACTTGCACTACGAAGTGATGGTCAAGGCGAAGCAGATCAATCCGATGGGCGTGAAGTTGCCTACGGGGCGCAGTCTCGCGGGGCGCGATCTGGCGGCGTTCCAGGCGGACGTGACGCGGATCACAGAGTTGCTGCAAACGATGCCGGCGCCGCCTGCCCTTGTGGCGCAAAGCGCGCAAACGCAGGCGCTGTCGCGTCCTTAGCTTCGACGGATCAGCCGGGGATCGCGCGTTCGACCTTGCGGGGCTGTGAAGCTTTGCGAGAGGAGATCTCCTATGAAGAAAACGATGAGCTTGGCGTTTGTCGCTGTGTTGGTTGCGACGACGCTTGCGGCGAGCGATGCCGAAGCGCGGCACCGCCACCATAATCCCCCGGGGCCCCGCGGGGGGCCCGGAACCGATTGGCATAACCCGCCGGGTCCGCGCGGGGGGCCGGGCGCGTCGCCGCATCGTTGGTGGTTGGGCAACCCGCCGGGGCCGGTTGGCGGGCCAGGGCGCGGGCCGCTGTGGCGGCATCGCGCGATCCCCGGCAGTTGGGTCTATTGGGGTTTGTTCGGCGGTTTGCATTGGTACAAGCATCCGCACGGTTATTGGTGCCGGTTCGACAATGACGGCAATCCGCCGGGGCCTGCGGGCGGGCCGGGCACGAACTGGGAGAACCCGCCGGGGCCGATCGTGGGACCCGGCGCTTCGCCGAATAGTCCCTATCGCCCCTGCTAAGATTTGGGCCGGCCTTTGTGCCGGCCCTTTTCTTTTGTAGTGTCGCTTGAGGGGAACAAGATGATCCGTACACTGATTTTTGCCGCGGCGATTGCAGGCGGTTGGCACTTCGAGACCGCGCGCGATCCGCTTGGCCAGGCGGTGTACGTGGCGGCCACCGCACCGGATGCCGAGCGGTCGACCGTGGCGCTCAGATTTTTGTGCGGCGGGCTGACGGGTGTCGTTCTGCAATTCAATCTCGGCGATACGGACCTTCAGGACGGTCAGTTTTCGACGGACGAACCGGTTTCGGAAAGCGTTCGGTTCGAATTCGTCGAAGGGAACTACGACACCACCGCCAAGCGCGCCCCGATCACCGACGGTCTTGCGACCTATGAGATCAAAGGATCGGACGCGGCGTTCATCGCGGGCTTGATGCAAGACAGCGCGAGCGTTTCTGTCACGCGCGGGAGCGCCTCCTTCGTTTTTCCGCTCGACGGCGCGCCGGCTGCGATCGGCGAGGTGAAGAGCGCATGTCCGTTCAAATACGAAAGTTAGTGCAGCGTCGCTCCCTTGCGCTTGTCGTTGATGAGCAGGCCGCCGGCGTCGGAGGAGACTTTGACGGTGTCGCCGTCCTTGATCTTGCCTTCGAGCAGTTGCTCGGCGAGCGGATCCTGCAGGAAGCGTTGAATGGCGCGCTTTAAGGGGCGCGCGCCGTAGACCGGATCGTATCCGGCGTTCGCCAGCCATTCCTTCGACTTCTTGTCGAGTTCGATCACGATTTTGCGGTCGGCGAGCAGCTTGACCAGACGCGCGATTTGGATGTCGACGATCTTGTCCATTTGATCGCGGCCCAAGCGGCGGAACAGGATGATATCGTCCAGGCGGTTCAGGAATTCCGGGCGGAATTTCGCGCGCACGATTTCCATCACCGCTTCGCGCACGGCGTTCGTGTCCTCGCCGTCGGCTTGGCCGGCGAGGATGTCGCCGCCGAGATTCGAGGTCAGGATGATGACCGTGTTCTTGAAATCGACGGTGCGCCCCTGCCCGTCCGTCAGGCGACCGTCGTCGAGCACTTGCAGCAGCACGTTGAAGACGTCGCTGTGCGCCTTTTCGACTTCGTCGAACAGGATCACTTGATAGGGGCGTCGGCGCACGGCCTCGGTCAACGCGCCGCCTTCTTCGTAGCCGACGTATCCCGGCGGGGCGCCTATCAGGCGCGCGACCGAGTGCTTCTCCATGTATTCCGACATGTCGATGCGGATCAGCGCCGTGTCGTCGTTGAACAGGAACGAGGCCAATGCCTTCGTCAGTTCGGTTTTGCCGACGCCCGTGGGCCCCAGAAATAAGAACGAACCGATCGGGC
>JAIOQG010000337.1 GCA_021413465.1 Alphaproteobacteria bacterium
ACCAAAGTCGCCGTCATCGACTTCCCGCACGAGCCGATGTGCCACTTGTCGCTCGCCGTTGCCGCCTGGGGCTTGCCCACTGCGCGCACGCCATCGACGAAAGCAACACGCCGCCCATCACGCTTCGCCGCCGCCGCAGCCATCGCTGGCGCTCCCACATTCCCCCTTAGCTTGGCGAGCCCCACCTGGGTAAGCGGCGTCGCCTTCGCCTGTGCCTCCTGCGAACGCGAAAACGTCAGAGGCAGCATGCCGCCTTGCGTGAACTGACCGGCGATGGCGCCGCCCGTCAGTTGCCCGGCATAGCTCGCACTGATGCTAGGCCAGGAGATGAAGATCCTGTCGCCGTCGATCTTCGTCTGCGCCGCGGGGATCGCGGCGTTGCCTTGATCGATGCTGTAGAGCATCGAGCGCGGCCCTTCGCTCACAACGAGTCGCAGACGCAGCCGCCGCGATCCGAGATCGAGCGCCCCGAACCACTCGCCGAGAAAGGACCCCATTGCGTTTCCATTTCCGGCGCTCAAGATCATGGCCGCTCCCATCGCCAATAATGGCCTGCGTGTCAGCTGCATCACATCCCCCTGTCGCTTGAGAATATTGTTTCACGCGTGCGCCTCAAGACCCGCGGGCCGCATCGAGTTCGTCGATTTCCGCCTGCAACGCCTTGGCGGCGACCTTGTTGGCCGACGCGACCATCGCGAAAACGACAACAGTCGCCGCCAAACCGACTACGGTGGTGGCCCATCCCCATAGGAAAGAATCGCTTCCGGCCGATTTCACGCCGCTCGACAACCAATACAACGTCATGCCGGGAATCAACGGCCCGAGATACCAACGCCAAATTCCCGAAAGCGCGTCGCGCTGGCGAACGAGTTCCTGCCTGTAGAACTGAGCCCAGCCGTCCGCCATCGACATGTCGCTATCGCTCGCCGCATGCGTTCGCACATGCAATTGCCACATGACGACCGCTACGCCGATAGCGATGAAGGCACACCCCAGCTTGGCCAGCGGCGTCTCTGCAACGAATGCGACGGCGCCGAAAACGACGATCAACACGGCGCCGACCGCATATTCGGTGAAGTTGCGCCGGCGCACGATCGACCGAAGCTTCGAGGCGCGGGTCCGAATGTCATCGATGCTCATGGTGAAGCGTTCGCTTGGTTGGTTGACCCAAAGTTCTTGAAGTGGATCGCGCTCAGACATTTGCGGTCTCGTGAAAAAGACGGGCCAGCAGACCCTTGAGCCTGGAAACACGCGTGGCAATGGCTCCGGGCGACAAGGCGGTGACCTCTGCGATCTCCTCGGCGCTCAACCCCTCCAGGTACAAAGTTATGATCTGACGGTCAGGCGCCTTGAGTCGGTGAATGAGCGAATAAAGCCGCGCGAGCGCGTTCTCTGTTTCGATCCCGGCGTTCGCGTCGCGGTCCGCTGGAACATGCTCGATCGTATCAAGGGTCACCAAGTCCATGCGATGGCGTCGCTCCCTGTTGACATGCGTGGCCGCGACATTGCTAGCGACCCGATAAACCCAGGTACGCATCGAGCAGCGACCGTCATACGCGCGCAGGCTCTTCCACAGCGTGACGTGCATGTCTTGCAGCAGATCGCGACGGCGCTCCGGATCCGCCTCATAGGTGCGCGCGATGCGCTGCAGTGCGGCGCCCCATTGCGCGGCGACTTCCGCGTAGCGGGCGTCCTGATCCCTGGTCATATTCTAGGTAGACGATCTCCACACGGATTTCTTACAGACAGACCCAGACGCTGGTCGTATGTGGATGTGCGGCGACAGGCGAGTGGGCAATTAACCGAACGCCTTCACCGTTGCGCGCGCAATCTCTTCGCCCCATTCCTGTACGAAGTGTCCGCCGTCCGCGATTTCAAGCGGAACCGGGCACCCGCGAATCGTCTGCCGCAATGCCGCCATGACGGACGGCCCGAGCACCGGATCCTTCATGCCGACCGCCATGAAACTCTGACCCGTCCACTCTTGCGCCCACCAATTCGCCGCGCGGCGCGAGATGTCGGCGCCTTCCATTTCGGGCGCAACCATCACAAGTTCGGGAAAACGGCGGACGCCGGCTTTGTACCTGACATCGGGGAACGGTGCGCCGTAAGCCGCGGCCTCCGCGTTGCTTAGAACGGGCGTGCCGCGCTTCATCAGGTCCGCTACATTCAAATCGGGATTGGCTTTGGCATAGGCCTTCCAACCGTCGAATCCGGCGCCGGGACTGGCACCCACGGCCAACGTCGTGTTCATGACCAGCAAGCGCTTGAAACGCTGCGGCATTTCCATCGGCAAGGTCAGGCCCAACAGCCCGCCCCAGTCTTGGACGACGAGCGTAACGTTTTGCAGGTCCAAGCGCTCGATGAAACGCAACAACGTGTTGCGATGGAAATTGAAAGTATACACCGCGTCGTCGACCGGTTTGTCCGATCGTCCAAAGCCAAAAAGGTCAGGCGCCACCACGCGATGCCCGGCGCCGACGAAAATTGGCACCATCTTACGGTAGAGATAAGACCACGAGGGCTCGCCATGCAGGCAGAGATAGGTCTGTTGACCCACTGCGGGCTTGGCCGGCTTCTCGTCCAGATAATGGAGCCGCAGCCCCTCAAACCCCTTCAGCTCGTCGATATAGTGCGGCGTGAAGGCGTATCCGGGCAAGTTCAGGAAGCGTTCCTCGTCCGTCCGCAAAGCTTCTATGCGTGTCGTCATTGTCGCGCGGTTCTCTTCAAGTCGTGCCGCAGTTTCGCAATTTCAGCCGGCCCAATACAAGCCCACCAACGTGAAAACTACCCCCTCGCCAAGCGCGCGGTGAAAGCGATAACGTGCGCCCCACGGAAATTGCTTTGAGAACTCTGGGAGAATTGAAATGCGCGAAGCGGTCATCGTGTCGACGGCACGAACGGGATTGGCGAAATCATATCGCGGTGGCTTCAACAACACGCACGGCGCGGCGATGTCGGGCCACGCGGTCAAGCATGCGATCGAGCGCGCAAAAATAGAACCGAAAGAAGTCGAAGACGTCATCATGGGCTGCGGCCTTCCCGAAGGCGCCACAGGTCAAAATATCGGACGCCTCGCGGCGATCTGGGCCGGCTGTCCGGTGACCACCTCCGGTACGACCGTCAATCGTTTCTGCTCGTCGGGTCTGCAATCGATCGCGATCGCGGCAGGGCGCATTTTAAACGAAGGCGTTCCGATCGCGATCGGCGCCGGGGTCGAGTCGATCTCGCTCGTGCAAGGCACGTTGAACGTCAATCGCATCACCGAAGAAAAGCTGATGCAAACCTACCCGGCGCTTTGGATGCCGATGATCGACACCGCCGACATCGTCGCCGCGCGCTACAACATCAGCCGCGAACGCCAAGATAAATTCTCGCTCGAAAGCCAACGCCGCACGGCGGCCGCGCAACAAGCCGGTAAATTCAACGACGAAATCGTGCCGATGGAAACGATCATGACGGTCGTCAACAAGGAAACCGGCGAAACGAAAAACGTGCCCTATACGGTGACGAAGGACGAATGCAATCGCCCAGACACGACCTATGAAGGACTCGCTTCTTTGAAGGCGGTCCGCGGTGGCGACAAATTCGTGACCGCCGGCAACGCCAGCCAGCTTTCCGACGGCGCCTCGGCGGCAGTCGTGATGGAAGGCAAAGAGGCGGCCAAACGCAATCTAAAACCGCTCGGCATCTTTAAGGGTTTCGCCGTCGCCGGTTGCGAGCCCGACGAAATGGGCATCGGACCGGTATTCGCCGTGCCGCGCTTGCTGCAACGTCACGGACTGAAAGTGAACGACATCGATCTTTGGGAACTCAACGAAGCCTTTGCCAGCCAAGTGCTCTACTGTGCCGATCGTCTCGACATCCCGCACGAGAAGCTGAACGTCAACGGCGGCTCGATCTCGGTCGGCCATCCTTTCGGAATGACCGGCGCGCGGCTTGTCGGCCACGCCCTCATCGAAGGGCGCCGCCGCAAGGCGAAGCATATTGTGGTCACCATGTGCATCGGCGGCGGCATGGGCGCGGCCGGTCTTTTCGAGGTCGTGCACTAATGAATTGGATGGTTCGTATCGCTGCGGTCGTTGCGCTACTCGGATTGGCGGGCTGCATCCCTCAGTTGATGAACAAAACGCAGTCGCAAGTCCCGATCGTTTCGGGGCCAGCAACCGAACGCCAGGTCGAAAGCGCACTACAACGCTATAGCGGACTGCTGCTCGCGGTGGACCCGACGGCGGTCGCCCAAATGTACGCGCCTGATGGCGTTTGGGAACGTCAGAACGGTGCGCTGCACGGGCGCGAAGCCATCCGCGACGCCCTTGCCTCAACCGGCGGCATCCGCGTGTTGTCGAACGAAATGACGACGGCCTATCTCTCCTACAACGGCCCGGCCGTCGTCCAAACGGGCAACTTCAAACAAAGCGCAAAGCTGCCTGACGGCAAGATCGTCAACGCCACGGGCACGTTTGAGGCAACCTGGGTGCGCAGTGAACAAAGCGATTGGTGGATCCGCCGCATGGTGACGCGGCGCGTCAAGTGACCGTCTACACGATCGAACGCGGACACGCCGATCAGGCGCGCGCCTTGCAAATGATCGAACGCGCCGCCGGGTCGAGATTTCGCGGCGTCGGCATGGCCGCCATCGCCGACGCCGAGCCCACGCCACTTGCCATACTTGAGGATCGCGCCTCGCAAAGTCGGCTCCTTGTTGCAGTCGACGCCAACGCGACGCTCGCCGGCTTCTTGATGTGGTCGGCGAAGGACGGCCGAGCCTACATCGAAGAAGTATCTGTACACCCCGATCATGCAGGCCATCGCTTGGCCGCACGAATGATTGACGCATTGGACAATGACGTGCGCAGTCGGCTGCGGCACCTCTCACTGACGACGTTTTGCGACATTCCTTGGAATGCGCCCTACTACGAGATCTTGGGCTTCACCGAGTTGCCATTCGCATTGGCGGGGCCCGAGCACGAAGTGAGTTGGCAACAACAAGCCGAGAACGGCTTGGACATGTCGCGTCGCTTGTTCATGTCGCGCCCGGTCAAGAACCAATGACCAGCGCCGTCGTGCTTGCCGGACGCCTATGGGCGCATATCGATGAAGGCAAATGGGAAGAAGCGCGCACTCTACTGGCCGACGATTTCCGCGCCGACTGGCCGCAAACCGAAGAAGAGGTCTTGGGCGCCGATCGCTACATCAAGGTCACGCGCGAGCTGCTTTCGGGTGCCCGTTGCATCTTGCTGGAGGCGGCAGGCGCCGACGATTGGGCGACGACGCGCGTCCTCATCGACAAGGGTGACCGCATGCTTTGGGCGATCTCGTTCTGGAACGCCCGCGACGGAAAACTGCTTGATGCGGTGGAGTACTTCCCCGTCCCAAAAGAACCGAAATTCGAGTCGCATTGAGCCGTGGCGCGATAACGTGGAGAATTGAATGCCCAAAGCCTATTGGATTGCCCGCGTCGACATACATGATCCTGAAGGCTACAAAGCCTACATCGCCGCGAACGCAGCAGCGCTCAAGAAGTATGGTGCGCGTTTTCTCGTGCGCGGCGGCCGCTTCGAAAATCCGGAAGGCGGGCATCGTCAACGCAACGTCGTGCTGGAATTCCCAAGCTATCAAGCGGCATATGATTGTTGGTACTCGCCGGAATACCAGGCGGCGATACCCCACCGAAAACCGTTCTCGGAAGGCGATTTTCTGATCGTGGAAGGCTACGACGGGCCTCAACCCTAAAGCCTGCCGTCACAATGCCTTTTTCATGAAGAACCGCTTGAACCCTGCCGGATAATCGAGCGTGGCAAAGCAATCGTATCCCAGCTTTTCATAGAACGGCCGCGCCTGAAACTCGAACGTATCAAGCCACACGGCAGTGCAACCGCGCCGCCGCCCTTCCGCTTCCGCAGCCGCCATCAACGCCCGGCCATGGCCGCCGCGGCGGTGCGCCTCGTCGATCCACAGCCATTTGATAAACAGCATCTCGGCCCAAGCGAGCGCATAAATGCCGCCCTTCACCTCGCCCGACGGCAGTTTCAGGGCCGTCGCAAATTCCTCGAAGTGCTCTGGCGAAAACTTCGCGTTGTGAACATCAAGCCCCTTGTCGATGACGTCGAGCGTGGCCTTCGTCGGCGGCGCCTCGATAAAGATCTCAAGCTCGCTCATGCAAAACGCTTTCGGCTGAGGAGGAAGAACACAAATCCGGCGACGAACGCCAGATCGCCCATCGTCAGCGCGAACGCCTGAAACGGGACCATTCCTTGGGCCCACGCCTGGCCGATCAGAATGACGACACCGGTCTTTCCGATGGCGCCAACCCAAACGATCGCCCGATTGCGATCCGGTTCGCGTCGGACGAAGGCATAAGCGATGCCGAAACACACGACAAACAGCCCGCAAAGCCTGTGAAACAAAAGATCGCCCGGCACCGGCACGCCAAGCGCAACCAGCATGGCTCCCGGAACCATCACCAGCGGCACACCGACCGCGAAGTTGAACGTCGCCGCCACAAAGAAGAACACACGCCAAGCCGACACAGACATTGCTGCAGCACTCCTACTCAGTTTTTAGCCGAATGCGCATCGCCCTCAACGAGGTAAGTGGCTCACGGCTCCGCGCTCACTCTTACCAACAGCTTGCCGGTGTTTCCTCCCGTGAACAATCGGCCAAGTGTCGTCACGGCGTTCTCAAGCCCGTCGGCAATATCGACCCGGTCCTTGATTTTCCCTTCCATCAGCCATTGCGCCATCTGCATCGCGAACTCGGCGAAGCGTGGCATGTAGTCGATGATGATGAAGCCTTCGACCCGGGCCCGCTTCATCAATATGTTCGTGAAGTTGTACGGCCCGGGAACGGGACCTTGCGCGTTGTACTGCGAGATCAATCCGCACAGCACGATGCGCGCCTTCAAATTGATGTTGGCAAGCACGGCGTCCAAAATCGCGCCGCCCGCATTCTCGAAATCGACATCGATTCCATTCGGACATTCGCGCTTCAAAGCTTTGGCGACATCCTCGGTCTTGTAGTTGATGCAGGCATCGAACCCCAATTCCTTCACGACATAACGGCACTTGTCGTCGGACCCGGCCAGGCCTACGACGCGGCAACCCTTGATCTTCGCAATTTGCCCGACGATTTGCCCGACCGCGCCGGCCGCCGCCGATACAACAACCGTTTCCCCCGGTTGCGGCTTACCCAGATCGAGCAAGCCGAAATAGGCGGTGGCGCCGGTAAACCCAAGCGCACTCATGAACGTCGACAACGGCATGCCGGGAATCTTCGGCAGCTTCTGGGCGGGGAACGGCCCGCTCGCCGAGGCAATGGTGAAATCCTGCCACCCTCCCATCCCGGGTATGACGATATCGCCCACTGCAAACCCTTCGGCATTCGACTGCTCGACGACACCAAGCGTGCCCCCGCGCATGACATCGCCGATCGCGACGGGCGGCATATATTGCTCCATATCGCTCATCCAAATGCGGTTCGTCGGATCGAGCGACAGATAGATGTTGCGCACCAGCATCTCCCCGGCACCCGGCACGGGCTTGGGCACGTCCTTGAGTTCCAGGTCGCCCGTTTTGATTTCGCCGACGGGCCGGTGCTTCAAGCGCCATTGCCGGTTCGAGTTGCGCATGCGTTCCTCCTGATGGGTTCTTGAGTCACAGTCGCGCGAGCGGCCCGGCATTAATCCTGTGAAGGCTCGCGGTTGACCTGCTGGTCGGCTATATAACGCAAATTCGACGCAGGCGGGGTAGGGGTGTGACGGCAAAATTCATGCGTAATTTGGCTGTACTTTTGGCCCTCATCGTTGCGCTGACTTCGGCGCGTTTGGCCGGTGCCGCCGACAGCGCAAAGACACCCCGTGTCGAGGCGACATTGGTGTCGCAAGTGCAAGGCGTGCCGGCACAAGGCGGAACCGTTGCGCTCGCTCTGCATCTGCGCATCGCGCCTCACTGGCACACCTATTGGCGCAACCCCGGCGATTCCGGCGAAGCCACTCAAATCGCATGGACCCTGCCGCAGGGTTTCGGCGCGGGCGAGATCGTCTGGCCCCATCCTCAACGTCTGCCCTTCGGGCAACTGGCAAACTACGGCTACTCGGACGAAGTCTTGTTGCGCGTGGACATCGCCGTTCCGGCGGGGCTGAAGCCCGGCGACAGCGTAACGTTCAAAGGCGCCATGTCGTGGCTCGTGTGCAAGGATATCTGCATTCCGGAACAGGCGACGCTCGACCTCGCGCTGCCCGTCGTCGACGGTGCGCCGGCGGTCAACGAGACATGGCGTCAAGCGTTTGAAGACGCTGCGCGTCTTGTGCCTGTTAAATCGAATTCCTTCGACGCCAAATTTGCCGCGAACGACGCAGAGGTCACGCTTTACTTCTTTCCCACATTGAACCGCATCGAACGCGGCGTTGGCGCTCAGTTTTTTCCCTACGAAAAAGGGCTGATCAAGTCGTCGACCGCCCAGGTCTCGCAGCCGCGCGACGGCGGCTTTGCCTTCACCTTGCCGCCGGGCTGGAAACTGCGCGACGCCGAAAAGCGCAAGACGATCGACAGAATCGAAGGCGTCCTCGTTCTCGCACCGCTCGCTGGAAACAGTTCCCAGTCTTTCGAAGTAGCGCTGCACCGCGGGCCGGTGCCCGCAGCACCAATGCTGCCGGCCAACGATCTGCCATTGGCGCAAGCCATTCTGTTCGCAGTACTCGGCGGTCTGATCCTCAATCTCATGCCGTGCGTGTTTCCCATCCTGTCGATGAAGGCGCTTGCTCTCGTCAAAGCCGGCCACGCCGAACGCCCATGGATGGATGGGCTCGCTTATCTGTTTGGCGTCGTTACGACATTCACGGGACTAGCCGTTGCGTTACTCGCATTTCGCGCCGCCGGTGAAGACGCCGGCTGGGGTTTCCAACTGCAATCGCCGCTCGTCGTCGCAGCACTCGCTTACGTTCTCGTTGCCGTAGGCCTCAATCTCTCCGGCGTATTTCAAGTCGCGGGAAGCGTGCAGGGCGCGGGTCAATCGCTGGCCAATCAGCCGGGCGTGATTGGCTCGTTCTTCACCGGCATCCTCGCCGTCGTTGTCGCGGCGCCTTGCACTGCACCCTTTATGGGCGCCGCCATGAGTTTTGCGTTCACGCAAGGCCCCGTCATCACGATCGTCATTTTCATCGCCTTGGGTTTCGGATTGGCGCTCCCGTGGGTCGTCTTCAGCTTCAGCCCGCCGCTGATACGCCTATTGCCAAAGCCCGGCGCCTGGATGGAACGCTTCAAGCAGTTCCTCGCGTTTCCGATGTACGCCGCCGCCGCGTGGCTTGTCTGGGTGCTGAGTCAGCAAGTCACCCCGGAAGGCCTTTTCCGAGTTTTGATCGGCACAGTGATGTTGGGCCTTGGCGCCTGGGCGCTTGGCATGGCGCAAGAGCGCAAAGCGATGGGCCATTCGCGCCTGGGCAGCCTCTTTCTACTGCTCTTAGGCGCCGGAGCTTCTATCGCGCTTCTGCTGCCGCCGTTTGCCCAGCGTGCGGCGACCACGGGATTTGTTGAAGCAGCCAAAGAAGGATCGATACCTTCCGAGCCCTATACGGCCGTGCGCTTGGCCGAGCTTCGCGCGCAGGGCCGGCCTATCTTCGTCAATCTTACGGCGGCCTGGTGCGTGTCGTGTCTCTATAACGAGCAAGTAGCGCTTTCTTCCACACTCGTTGCCGACGTCTTCAAATCGACCGGCACCGCCTATCTCGTCGGCGATTGGACGAACCGCAACCCTGAGATCAGCGCGCTCTTGAAGCAATACGGCCGCGAGGGCGTTCCGCTTTATTTGTATTTCCCGGCAGGCGGCGGTGAGCCTCAAATCTTGCCGCAACTTCTGAACCAAGGCATCATGTTGGAAACACTGGGGATGACAAAATGATCCGCATCGTCTTTGCGCTCGTTTTCGTGCTGGGCTTGAGTCCCTTTGTGGCCGCAGCTCCGATGATCGGGCAGCCCGCCCCGAAATTCACCGCCGTCGACTCGAACGGCAAATCGCATGCGCTTGCCGATTTCAATGGCAAGACGGTCATCCTCGAATGGACCAACCACGATTGCCCTTATGTCCGAAAGCAATACGGCTCCGGGAACATGCAAAAGGTGCAGCAAGACCTGACCGCCGCGGGCGCCGTTTGGCTCAGCATCATTTCATCCGCGCCGGGCAAGCAGGGCTTCGTGACGGGCGCGCAAGCCAATGAACTCAGCGCGTCCCGGGGCGCTCACCCAACTGCGGTGTTGCTCGACCCGGCCGGCACAATCGGCCGCGCCTACGAAGCGCAAACCACGCCGCACATGTTCGTCATCGATAAAGCGGGCGTCTTGCGCTACATGGGTGCGATCGACGATCAACCCACAACCGACGCTTCCGCAATCGCCAGCGCCCGCAACTATGTCCGCGAGGCATTTGCCGCTGTCAGCGCCGGCGCTAAAGTGGTTGAAGCCTCGACGGATTCGTACGGCTGCAGCGTGAAATACTAGCGACCGCTACGCCGCGGCAATCAAACCTCGGTCGGCGAGCTGCATCCGATACGTCTCGAATAGGGCGCCCATATCGGGCATCGGCACATCCAACCGCACCATGTCATGGTCAATACGCCGAAAACAGCCCAAACTCACGTGTAGTTCGCTGGCCCGGTGTGCCTAACAAACGGTTACCGCCTTAGCGAAGTCGGCAATCAAGTCTTTGCAAGTTCTTAAGCGCATCGTGCGACCCTACCGGGTGAAACTGGTGAAGCAGGGGTGTACACATGGCGCGAGTTCTCGTTATCGACGACGACCGCTTATTCAGTGCCCTTATGCGCCGCGCGTTGGATCAACACGGCCACGATGTCGTCCTCGCCGTCGACGGAAAATCGGCGCGCGAGTCTTTCGCCGCGCAGTCATTTGACGCAATCGTTTGCGACATTGTGCTGCCGGACGAAACCGGGCTGCAAATCCTGCGTGACCTGCGTCAGAGCGCCCCCCAAACCGCGCTCATAGCGGTTTCGGGCGGAAAGTCGGCTGGTCGCAGCATCCACATCGACGTACTTCACTTGGCTGAAACGATGGGCGTCGATGCCGTCGTAAAAAAACCGTTCGAGCTGTCGAACTTCGTGTTTACCGTCGAGGGCGCGCTAGACAAGAAGCGGCAAGAACTGCCGCCTCAGGTGGCCAATCGCTCGGCAATACGGCCAGGGTAGATAACCACGACGCTTTGAGCGCTCGGCGCATTGCCACCGAAGCCTCCGCGTCCACATCGAACACCATAGCGCTTCAGAATGAAGTTCTAACCTTATGCTGCGGCAGCTTCGTCCTCAGAAACTGTCCGCGGCAGCAGCACACGCACGCGCGTTCCCTTGCCAGGCGCGCTGTCGAACACGAGCGTTCCGTGCATGCGCTCAAGCGCACGCTTCACGAGATAAAGGCCGACGCCTAAACCGTCATGCTTGCGCGTAAAGCTTTGATTGGAGTGGTAGAATAGTGTGGTGAGATGCGGCATGACCGCTGGGTCGATCCCCGCGCCGTCGTCCGAGACTTCGAAGCCAAACTGCGTGCCTTCATTCCAAGAGGTGACGGAAATGTTTCCGTCTTTCTCGCTAAATTTGACTGCATTCGACAGAAGATTGATCAGCACGTGCTTGGTCAACCGCGAGACCGCGCAAATGATCGGGTTCCCAACTGTCGGGTGCACGGTAATCGTTTGCCCTTTGTAGTCTCGCGTCGCGCGAAGCAACGAGACGCAAATATTGGCGCAAGCGTTGAAGTCGAACTCTTCGACGTCCGGTGTCTCGTCATCGCTGTCCATGCGCGAGAGCTCAAGCACATTGTTCACGACCGACAAAAGGTGGTGACCGCTCTTGGCAACCACGTCCGCATACTCGACATACGCTGGCGTGCCCATGGGGCCAAGTACTTGCGCCGACATCATCTCCGAGAATCCAATGATCGCGTTCAGCGGCGTGCGCAGCTCGTGGCTCATATTGGCGATGAAGTTGCTTCTGGCACGTTCCGCCAGCAGTCGTTCTTCATTGGCGCGCCGTTCCGCTTCTTCCGCCTTTCGTTTCGCGGTCACGTCCCGCAATGTATAGACGTCGATTTTCGTATCTACAGGCGTAGCCATCGCAATGACCTTCTTGCCGAGGCGCCGCGCGCCCACCTCAAGCAACAGAGGATTGCCGTCAATCTCGAACATCAGCTCGCATTGGCGCTGTAACGGATCGCCGCAAAGTGCCTCGGCCATATCCTCGAACCGGGGCAGATAGGTGTTCGTGGAGCGGCCCAACAGGGCGGATCGAGTTGTGCTCAAGAGCAATCCGGCGCGCTGATTGCATAATTCGATACGGCCATGCCCGTCCGATACGATGACGCCGTCGGAACTTTCTTCAACAATCAGATTGATCATGGCACTGCGCATACTATTCGCGGAGCGTTCCCGTAACACCGTTTGCGCGCGGGCACTGAACTCTCGACCGCCAACAAAAGCGAGGCACAGTATCAAAGCGGAAAACCCCACCGCAGTATCGATGACGACCGGAAACATGGCCGTCACAGCTATTGGAACCACACACAGCGCCATGCCGCACGCGGCAAAGCGCCAGCCAACACCCTTGATAGACCACGCAGCCGTGCTCGGCCGCAGAACGAGCAAGAGCAGCGTCACAAGCGCCATCGCGCCCGGGAATCCAAGCGACGTCAACATGCGGTTTTGCCAAATGCTCTCCGCCGTAAGGGCCTGAACTTCAACACCGGCGACCACGCCATGAAGTGGAACCGGAACGCGATCGCCGAGTTCGACTGCGGTTGCGCCGACGATAACGCGCTTGCCTTTGACCAGCGCGGGATCGAAGGCTCCACGCAATACGTCGATGTAGGAGAGCCGGGGTATAGTCGCCCGGTCGATGCCGAAGTCGATGTCGAACGTTGTGACGAAAGCGCGTTCGCGTTGGGCGACAAGTGCGGCGAAAGTTGGGCGGTAGCGACCGTCGGCCAAATACATGCCAAGGCTTCCCTGACGCGCCGCCCCGTAGGGTGCAAAGACGTTCGCGTTTCCGATCAGGGCGTTATCGCGCAGGACCGGAAGCGGATTTGTTTCCACCAGTTGTGAAGTGACGCCTGGGCTTAAGGTCTGAACGAAAGACGGCAACACGATGTGTCCGGCAGCTTTCTGGATCGATTGCGCCAGGCGCGCATCGTCTGCAGGAACCGATGCAGAGGAGAAGTCGATATCGAGTGCGACGATCTCGGCGCCGGATTCGATCAGCCGGTCGATGAGTTCCGCATGTGTTCGGCGCGGCCAAGGCCAAGTATCAAGTGCAGAAAGACTCTTGGAGTCGATTTGGACGATGACAATGTCGCCTGACGCTGGCCGGCGAAGGAGCTGAAACGTCACATCGTTTATCGCATTCTGCTGCTCGGCAAGCAGGTCTGCGAAGCATACAACGGCGACAACCAAGAAAATAACGAGCTCCGCACGCCATCGTCTCGCCGCTTTCGTGACACGTCGTGCTGCCTCAATAACCATTTGTGCTGCTCAAACGACCGATGGCAAATCCCTATTTGTCGTGCCCATTGGCGTTGCCATTGCCATTTCCGCCGCTATTCCCATTTCCACCGGCGTTGCCATTGCCATTTCCGGCGCTATTCCCATTCCCATTGTTCGAGCCGAGATCGGGGACGGTCCCACCACCTGAACCGAGGTCTGGAGCGTTGCCGTTGCCGTTCCCTTGACCACCGCCATTTCCGTTCCCGTTACCATTGCCGGGATCGATGGTGGCGCCACTGCCTCCGCCCAAGTCCGGGGCCGGCACGCCACCACCGGTGCTTGAGCCGCCGCCGGCTGATCCGGTCGAGTCTGAAACGCTGGCGACTGCGACCGGCCCGAGGCCCGAAGCGTTGCTGCCTCTGTCTTTGTCCTTCGCGATCTCGCTCGCGTCCGAAGCCGTATCGGCTAACGCTTGTTTGGCTTCGCCGAACGCAAGTCCACCCGATACTTCTTTGACGTCAAGTACGACGTCGCCGATCGGCACGGTGATCGCGACCGACCCTGAGTCGGAAGCAGTGCTAGCGATGGTATCGCCCTCAGAATCATGAT
The DNA here is from genome assembly GCA_021413465.1 of Alphaproteobacteria bacterium. Classification (GTDB taxonomy): domain Bacteria; phylum Pseudomonadota; class Alphaproteobacteria; order Micropepsales; family Micropepsaceae; genus SZUA-430. Next base: position 14,086 of record JAIOQG010000337.1, read on the forward strand.
TGGAAGCCGTTTTTTCGCCTTCCGCCCGTTGCGGCGGCGCGCTGTTCTCGTGGCCTTTCTCGACGACCACCTCA
>JAIOQG010000338.1 GCA_021413465.1 Alphaproteobacteria bacterium
GCCCGCGCGTCTGCCGCGCGAGCTCATCGTAGAGTTCGGCCTTGCTGCCGGATAGTTTTTCCACGACGAACATAAGCGCTCTTAGTGAGTGCCGCCGCCTGCCTCCTTGCCCCAAAGTTCTTCGAGGCGAGCGTCGCGACCGCAATTGAACCGGTACAGATTATAGCGCACCGGATTGGTCTGATAATAGTTCTGATGATAGCCCTCTGCCGGATAGAACGTCCCCGCCGCAGTAATTTCGGTGACGATCGGCCGGGAAAATTTCTTGGCCTTCTCCAATGCGGCCTTCGACGCTTCCGCCAACGCACGCTGTGCTTCGCCGGTATAGAAAATAGCCGTCCGATACTGCGTGCCGAAATCGCAGAACTGGCCGTTCTTCGTCAGCGGGTCGACATTGCGCCAATAGACGTAAAGCAGCTTTTCGTAAGACACCTGCTTCGGATCGTAGACGACCTTCACGGCCTCCGCGTGCCCGGTCGAGCCCGATGACACTTCCTCATAGCTGGGATTCGTCTTCGTTCCCCCCGCATAGCCCGACGTTGTCGAGATCACCCCGGGAAGAACGTCGAACGGATGCTCCATGCACCAAAAGCAACCGCCCGCAAAAATCGCGACCTCAGTGCCCGCAGGCGCTGCCGCCTGCGGCGCCGCGCGCGCACCAAGAACCGTATCGGCGACGCGCAGACCGAAAACCGCCAAGCCCGAAACCACCGCGAGCGCAATCACGCGCGCCAAACCGAATTTCTGTGTCATCTGAGTTACCTACGCGGCCGCAGCCGGTTTGAATTTCATCGCCACGCCATTCATGCAATAGCGCAAACCCGTCGGTGCAGGCCCGTCTTCGAACACGTGCCCCAAATGTCCGCCGCAGCGCCGGCAATGGACTTCCGTTCGCGTTGAAAACAGCGAGGTGTCCACGGACGTGCCGATGGCATTGGGCAGCGGTTTCCAAAAACTTGGCCACCCAGTGCCGCTATCGAACTTCGTCTCGGACGAATACACAGGCAAATCGCATCCGGCGCACGAAAACGTGCCCTTCCGCTTCTCGTGATCGAGCGGGCTCGTCCCCGCACGCTCGGTGCCGTGATCGCGCAAAACGTAATACTGCTCTGGCGTCAGTATCTTGCGCCACTCGGCCTCCGACTTGGTGATCTCGAATTTCGCACCGGCAGCCGCCGCCGGACGGCGCATGCCGAGGGCAAACCCGAGTGCCGCCACCACGCCGCCGACGGCAACGCCACCCATAAGTGTTCTACGATTGACCATAACAGCCTCCTGTTGTTGCAGGCTGATACGCTGCAAAGGACCCCACGGACCAATCACGGCGCCGCGAGGAGGGGCGCAAAGCCCCTTCCCCGCCCCGTTTTGTCACGCCGCTTGCGGTTGCGCGCGGGTCGCAATCGCCGTCTCGGCCAATTTGCCGGTCAATTCGGCAAGATGGTCGAATTTGTAGGTATAGCTGGACGCGCCGTGGGTTGCCGACCGCAATTCGACGATGAGGTTTTGAAGCTCCGATTCCGGGATATGCGCTTGCACCGCATCCCAGCCAGGCCAATCCGGACGCCCGTCGAAACCCAAAAGCTGTCCGCGCTTGCCGGTGATGATCTGGTTGATGCGCGACGTGTGTTCCGCCGGCGTATAAACCTCGACCGCCATGATCGGCTCGAGCAGAACGGGCGAACAATTCGCCATGCCTTCCGACATGCCCACGCGGGCCGCCATCTGAAACGCCGCATCGCTGGAGTCGACGCTGTGATAACTTCCGTCGGTCAACGTCACGGACACATCGACGACGGGAAATCCCAAGGGCCCTTTGTGCAAATAGTCGCGCACGCCTTTCTCGACCGATGGGATGAACTGCCGCGGCACCACGCCGCCCGC
>JAIOQG010000339.1 GCA_021413465.1 Alphaproteobacteria bacterium
CGAATTGCGGGCGCGGGTGCGCGAATTCAATACAGGCCGGACAGCAGGCTTGGCTCCGAGCGTTTTGCGCGCGAACCTGAACGCGGCCGCCGTCGATTTGGCGGGCGTCGAAATTCTTCACATCGAGTTGGGCGAGGATCCATTCGAGGAGAAAGACGGCAAGTTGCGCGGTTTCGAGCGCCGGATTGAGCATTTCGGTTGGCGCGACGGCATCAGCCAACCCTTTGTTCTGACCGAAGCGCAGGCCGGTGCGGCACCGAGCGCGCCGCCGCCGGGGGGCGGCCGGCCGCTCGCCGACGGGAGCTGGGCCCCGTTAGCGCCCGGCGAATTGTTCCTGGGACTGCCGGATGAAGACGGCTTGGTGGCGCTTGAACCCGCCAACACGACGTTGCGCGACGGCGGCACATATCTTGTGTTTCGCAAGCTTGAGCAAGACGTGGCGGGGTTCCATTCGTTTCTGGCCGAGCGGCGCGCGGATGCAGGCGACGGCTGGCGCTTGGGCGCGCAGATGATGGGCCGGTGGCCGAATGGCGCGCCGGTTGTGAAATTTCCCGACCGGCAGCCCGCCACTCGCGACACCGACGACGACACGATCAACGATTTTCGGTTCGAGGCAGAAGATCCGCACGGAAACAAGTGTCCGATCGGATCACACGTGCGCCGCAGCAATCCACGCGATTATCTGAACGGCGACGCTGCGCGCCGGCACCGCATTTTGCGGCGCGGGATGTCGTATGGCGGCTCCCTTATCGCTCCAGGCACGGCCGGCGACGGCGAGCCGCGCGGTTTGCTGTTCATTGCGCTCAATGCGCGTATCGATTTGCAGTTCGAACTCATCCAGCGCGAATGGCTGAATGCGGGCGAGTTGTTCGGGCGCGTCGGTGCCAACCGGTGTCCGATCACCGGCGCGATGGAGGGTCAGGTTACGGATGCATTCCACGAGGGCGGACGGGGTGCGCCGGAAACGCATCTGCCGCGCTTTGTGACGACACGCGGGGGCGAGTATTTCTTCCTGCCTAGCCTCGAGGCGTTGAAGAAAATCGGCGAGGAGTCGAAGGTCCAACGCAAGCCCACCGATGCAAAGCCGTTCGCGCCCGATGTCACTGCGATGGTCTATCGGCCCGGCGAGGGTTCGATCCGTCCGGGACCTGAATTTCTTTCCAAGGCGCGCATTCAAAAGTACGCGCGCGAGATTATCGGACTGCCGCCGCCTGCGCCGCAGCAACCGTCGAGCAAGACGCTGGTACTGACGATGCCGTCGGCGGCAGGCCCCACGCCGCGCAACGCGGTTTTTCTCGGCCGGTATGCGGACGTTGCTTATGCTCAAACGCATCCGAGCGTCTTCACCGAGAAGCACTATCTCGATATCGGCCGGCAATTGACCGGCGACGACGTCATCATCGGGCTGCCGGAGAACGATCCCGACCGGCAAGCTCGCGTGGCATTGTTGTTCGACGCCTACAAGAGTCTTGCAGGCGGAAACCTGACGCAACTGCATCAGGACATGGCGGACTTCGCCGCGGCTAAAGCGCGCGAGGTTTTGATGCGGGTCGGACCTACCGGGCGGATGGACTTGCTGCAAGACTTGGGCTTTTACGTGCCGTTTCTTTTTGCCGAACGCTTCTTCGGCATTCGCGCGCCGAACTGGCTGACGCCGGTGGCGATCGCGGCCAAATACGGCCGGACCAACGCGGCGGAAGCACCCAAGCAATGGTTGATGAAAGCGCCCGACGTGCCGCCGATTTTGGCACCGTATCTTACGATGCAGACCTGGACGCGGTTTTGCTTTGCGGAGGTTTTCACGAACATCATGCGGCGCGCCGATCTTGCGGGGATGGCGCGGCAAGCCGCGCTTGAGCTGCAGCAGCATATCGACATGCTGATCGCGCGCGAACGGGCAGCGCCGTCGGGCGCGAACAACTTGTTGGCGCATCTCGTCAAATGCTGGACGGGCGGACCGGCGGCAGAGGCACAGAACTTCAGACGCACGCGCCTCGCGTTGACCGACCTTCTGGGCGCGCTGACGGTGAATACCGGATCGCCGTTCGGGCGCATCATGGAGTTGATCTTAGACCAGAGTATCGACGCATCCACCGTGCTGAGCGCGCATGCGGGCGAAAGCGACGATGCGCGCCTCAACCTATTTATCGAAGAGGCGTTGAGACTCAATCCCGCCGGTGCCGTACAGTTTAGAACAGTGCGGGCCGATCCCTTGGATCCGAATTGGGACAAGCTGCCTTCCGGCGCGACCGTGCAGGACGGCGACCTCGTCGTGCTTATGGTTCTCGCCGCCAATCTCGATTGGCGCGTCTTCGGTCCGCCCAACAATGAAAAGGGGCCGCTTGAATTCTCGCTCGATCGCAACCGAAACAACTATTTGACGTTTGGCGGCCCGAAGAATGCGGCGGCGCCGCATCCCGGCGGGCCCAAAGATGCCGCGCCGGAACGCACGGCGCTGCATCACTGCTGGGGCGAGAACATCGGGCTGTTGCTGGTGCGCGAAATGCTGCGAGCGAGTGCGCAGCTGCCTTTGCTACGCCGCGCCGCAGGGCCCAGCGGCGAGACGATCCCCAATCTCAACCTGCCCTACAGTCTCGGCGTGCGTTTTTCGCCGGTGCGCGTATAGCCGACCTGCGCGACCTATATCTGCAACCGGTCAAGGGCGCGCCGGCATTCCGTCGCCAGTGGGTCGGCATGGTGCTTTGTCGCGAGCGCGAGACTCGCCGAGAGGTCGGCGGCACCCAGCGCGACGTCGCCGGTCGCGATGCGAATGTGGCCGCGCGCGGCGCGCGCTTGAGCGATGTGGATCGGTTCTTTGCTTTCCTCGGCGATCGCAACGGCCTTGTCTATCGTTGCGAGCGCGGCGCCGACCTCACCGCACGCGAACTGAGCTTCAGCCAAGCCTTGGTGAATGTACACCCAGGTGTAGCGCCCACCGTGGCGGTAGAGGCCCGTTTCAATCGAGTGAGAGGCAATTGCGCGCGCGCGTTCGGCCTCTCCCACTTGAACCAAAGCGGATGCCAGCCAGCCGGAGACGCAGGGTTCCATGACGTAGAAATGCTGTTTCAGACACAGGTGGCGCGCTTCTTCGAGCGGTGCGATCGCGTCGGCCGGACGTCCGCGCCGGAGAGCCAAAATACCGCGAGCGGCGTTGATGAGAACACGCGAGTAGGGTTGAGCGACCAAACGAAGGACCGCCTCGCCTTTCTCAATTTGCCGCTCGGCATCGTCGAAGCGACCGCGCTCGGTCATGAGCCAGGCGGCGAAGGCCCGCGAGCGCACACCGGGTAAAATCATACGGCCCAATGTCGAGCTATCGTGCCCGGCTTCGAGCGCTGCGACGATGTCGAGATGCAAGTCGATCGAACTGTCGAGATTGCCTTGCGCGTGCTCGATCATCGCGAGATGCGGTTGCGCGATCGTTCGCAACCGTAAGCTGCCAAGCTCTTTTGCCAGCTTAAGCGCCCGCTCCGCATTCTGGCGTCCCAACACGAGCTTCGATTGCATCCAATCGAGCAGCGCCAAGTGTCCGCAGGCGAGCGATTCCAACTCGCGATTGCCGGCGGCGTTCGACTGCAAGGCTACAAATTCGAGCGCGTTGCGGTATTCGACGGCGTCGCCCGATTGTTGCAACGCGTCGAAACTTTGAGCGGCGATCGCCACAAGAACATCCCGCGAGGCCGCCGCGGCCGACGGCTTGAGCCGCATTGCCCAAGCGTAAAGCTCGCGGACGGTTTTGAGCGACCAGCTGCGCACGGCCAGCCTGACGGCGTCGAGGATGTAACTCAACGCGAGATCGATTTCGCCTGCCGCCTCGCTATGAACGGCGAGGCGCTCCAGCGTGCCGGCGTCGCGGGGAAACACGGTCTCGTACGCGCGCACGGCGCTGAGGTGCAATTCGACCCGGCGCGGCCGAAGAAGCGTTTCGACCACGGCCTCGCGGAAAACTTCGTGGCGGAAGCGGACGACGGCGGGGTTGGCGACGTCGAGCAGACCCTGCCGATCCAACTCCGCCAGAGCGTCGATCAGTGCGGCTTCGCCCACATCGGCGGTGGCACGCAGAATTTTCCTGTCGACGCTGTCACCCAGAATACCAACTGCTTGACCGACTTGGCGGGCAGATGCGCCGACGCCTTCCATGCGAGCGCTGACAAGGTTTGCCACGCTGAGCGGGGTGGATGGCGCTCCCGTGCCGTCCGAATTCAGCAGTTCGCGAACGATCTCGTGCAAGATCAGAGGATTGCCGGACGCGCGCTCGATCGCGGCGGCGATAGTCGTCGCGGGAAAGGTCACGCCGGCAATCAAACTCGTGCAAAGTTCTTGCGCATCGGCGCCGGCGAGCGGCATCAGTTCGATCTTTTCGTCCGAGAGGCGTTCGATGAACGCGCGATGCTCGTTGCGCGCCGTCAAAACCAAGGCGAGCGGCGATGTCTTGCACTGAACGCTGAGCGACGTCAGAAAGTCCGCCGATTCGAGGTCGAGATGGTGAGCGTCGTCGGCGACGATCAGCAATGGCCGTGCCTGGATCGCTTTTTCGACGAGTTCGCTTGCGGCGTCGAGCATGGCTTGCCGGCGCGCGGTGCCTTCCATGTCGCTCCACCCTGAGTCTCGCGGCGGCAAGCCGACAAGTTCGAGCAAGCCCTCGCGGCGATGATGAGTGAGGCCGGTACTTTGGACGGCGTCAAAAAGCTCAGCCGGTGCGGTGCGGCCGCTGCAACCCAGTAAAGACAGCATCAGGGATCTTACGGGCGCGAACGGCGTGCGTTTTTGAGCGGATATGCACTGAAGCACCTCGACGCGGACGCGGCGCGCGCGCGCGTCGCGCGCCAATTCGTAAGCGATGCGGCTGCGACCTAGACCCATGGCGGCGGTGACTGCCACGGTAAGGCCTCGCCCCTCGCGAACTATATTATTCAGTTTGCCCGCGAGATGGGTCATTAGATCGTGCCGGCCGACAAGCGGCGACAGATGCCGCCGCGCCGCCACATGGTCCACGGTTTCATGCAGCGTCAGAGACTCGATCTCAAAAAGTTCGAGGTGTTCGCCGTTATGCAAGTCGAGGAGGCCCGCGGGCTTTGCCGCGACCGTCGGGCCAGCGAGGCGCAACGTCGTCGCGGTCGTGAGGACCATGTTCGGCGCGGCTTTGCCTTCCACCTTGGCGGCAAAGTGCACGGGCTCGCCGACTGCGTCGTAGTCGCGGCCGAAATCGTTCGTCCTAATGTCGGTCAGCACGACACCGGAATGAATGCCGACGCGGATCGCAGACATTTCGGTTTGTCCGGCCGGCGAACGCGAGAGGGCGCGAAACTCCTCGCACATGGCATGCGCCGCAAAGCACGCACGCAGTGCGTGGTCCTCCATCGGCAGCGGTGCACCGAAGATCGCCATCACACCGTCGCCTTGAACGCGCGCCAAGGTGCCTTGGTAGTCGTGAATGTGGCGACGCATGCGGGCAACCGCTCGCCCGATCAAGGCATTGACGTCCTCCAACTGCAAGCCGCCGATCCGACGCGTGGAACCGATAACGTCAGCGAAAAGTATCGTGACGAACACTTTCGAGCCGTGTTGCGGCAACTCGCTTCCCAGAAGGTTGGTTTCGGCGCCGCTGATGACGTCTTGCATATTTGCGCACTGCCCGTGCTTGGCCGGTATTCCAGAGTAGCTTATCAGGTCTGATCGAGGCGCGCGCAGTAACCATGCCCGCAGCGCAGCGGGAATGCGCCCATCCGGGATTTGCAAACGAAGCGCTCAAAAATCGCACTTCTGCCAGCCCGGCGGCAGAGTTCGTGATGGGTGCTGGCGGACAGAGAGTCCACCCCGATAGCGTCCGCTACTAACCGGCAAGCACCGCAGATAGCCGGTTCAATGCCCTCTAAGTCATTGGAATAACTGGAGTAATAGGAAAATAGTCCTATTCATCCATCCGCTTTCCGCCCATAACCACCGGCAAGCACCGGCACGAAATCGCCAGCGATGGCGGGGGTCGTTCCGGGGGTCGATTTCAAGGAAGGCGGATAACCAAATGGCACTGTCGATCAAGAAAATAGCGAAGGCGACCAAGCGCGGGCGCTATGCCGACGGGCACAATCTCTACCTTCAGGTCAATCGGAGAGGCACCAAGTCATGGCTGCTCCGCTATGTGCGCAATGGCCGCGAGCGGTGGATGGGGCTCGGCCCGTTGCACACGCTCACGCTGGAGGAAGCCCGCACCCGCGCCACGGCGGCACGCCAGCGGCTGTTGGACGGCAACGACCCGTTAGCCGACCGCCAGGCGCACCGCGCTGCACGGGCTTTGGAAGCCGTGAAGACCAAAACCTTCGCCGAGACGGCGAGGGAGTACTTTGTTGCGCACGAGCGCAAGTGGAAGAACGTCAAACATCGGCAGCAGTTTCTCGCAACGCTCGAGCGCTATGCGTTCGCGGTCATAGGAGAGTTGCCGGTTTCGGAGATCGACACTGGCCTCGTGTTGAACGTCATCAAGCCGATTTGGATG
>JAIOQG010000017.1 GCA_021413465.1 Alphaproteobacteria bacterium
GCTGCATTCCCTCGATTCCGCGATCAGCGCCGACACCCGCAAATCGCGCGGCGGACCGGAACAATATGATGGCGTTGCTCAACTGTGGTGGACAAGCTTCGAAGACCTCGCTGCCGCTCAGTCCAATCCAGCCGCAGCAGCAGCGGGCCGCGACCTCCTCGAAGACGAACGCAAATTCATCGACCTCGCCCGCTCGCCGCTGTGGTGGGGCGAAGAGAAAACGATCTTCGGCTGAGCTCAAACCCACTCACGGGAATGCTCGCAACCGACCCAATGAGGGGTTGCAGGGCCACACTTGATCCACATCGAAAAAACAAACCTTGCAGATCGCCCCCCGGCGCATTTGCGGGCGTTTCGCTCAACACACGAATTATTCGCTGTCGCAAACTTCGCAAAGGCCTGTCAACCATCGAGGGGTCCCACATGCAGATCATCCCTTCAGGAGATGCCATGACCCTCAAACACCTCGCGGCCGCCGCCCTTGCTACGGCTTGCATCCTTGCCCCGCTTCAGTCCGCCCAAGCCGACGTAAAAGCATACATCGATGGCATCGGTGCCGCAAAATGCTCTCAGCTCACCGCCTCACTCAAAGCCGAGCCGTCGGCAACTGCAAACAATCTCCTGGGCTGGTCATACGGGTACATGACACGGCGCAACATCGAACGCGCTGGCGCCGGCCAAAGCCAAGTCGATCTCACAAAGGGATTTGACGAGCAAAAGATGCTCAACATCATTTCCGGCTTTTGCGTCGATGAACCCGAAGCCCGCGTCGTCAGCGTCGTGGACGCGCTCTTCGAAGTTCTACTCAAAAACGGTTCGCTGACCTCATAGGCGCCTCATCGGAACCTCGCGCTTGGGGCCACGGCCTAAGCGCGAGGCGTCCCCGGCATCACCCGCATCCCAGGCTTCAGCTTGCGATACGTCAGATCGCGATGGTCGGCGAACACCGGTCCCGGTGATTTCACCACCAACACCGCGCGCGCCAGCGGCTCGAAATCTGCACGATAATGCACCGTGCTCTTGAGCGCCAAAACGCTCAGCGCGCGCGGCTCGACGCCGAAGATGCGCACTTGTTCCTGATCGAGACACTGCCCCTTCCCCGAAATAACCGCAACGCGCACACCGCCATGGCATAGCAAAGCGCAGCGTCCCATCTTGAAGTGCCAGCCCTTGGCCATCGGACCGCTGCCGCGCGTATCGCCGTCGTTCAACTGTTCGACCAACCAATCCGCTACGACAGGAGTTTCGCCCGCCCAACCTGTTTTCGCGCCCAACCCCAAGTGAAGCACGGCGCCAACACCCGCGTCATGCGCCGTCGCCGCAACATCCGGATCCCAGATGTGCGCCAGCAGCGCGTTCTGAGCTTTCGCCTCGATCAACGCCCGCAGCAGCCCAACTGTATCGCCATTGCCGCCTCCTCCGGGATTGTCCTGCGTATCGGCCAGCACCACCGGCCCGCTTCCTGGACTCTCGGCCAGCCGCATCGCCTCGCGCACCGCCGCGCGCGGCTCCCACAATTCCTGCACGAAGCGCGACTCCGACATCTCAAACAGTGCCGCCATCTCATCGGCAGCCGCATCGGCGGCGCCCTGACTGTCGGCGTAGACGGTGATTGTCGGGCGGCACATCGGCACATCGGCGAGCGGAAAACAGGGCGCGACCGCAATCGTCGAAATCCGTGCATTGCCGATGGTCGCCCGTTCGAGATCGCTCGCCCGCGCATAGATCGACTTCAGCGGCTCCGTCGCTGTCGCCTGCCCGGCCGCCGGGATCAGGAAATCGATCTCGCGTATTGCCTTCGCTTGGCGCGGCAACCCGTCGACCAACTTCTTCAAGTGCCGCGCCGCGCGCTGCCCCGTCAGCGCCAGATCAACGTGCGGATAGGTGCGATAAATGAACATCCCATCGCACAACTCGACCATCTCGCGCGATACGTTGGCGTGAAAATCAAGGCTGATGACAATCGGCATCTTGGGCCCGACGACCTGCCGCACGCGCCGCAGCAACTCGCCCTCGCCATCGTCGAAAGTCTCGGCAACCATCGCGCCGTGAAGATCGAGATAAACCGCATCGACCGGCAAGGCCGCGCGCAGATCCTCGACGATCATGCCGGCAATCGTCTCAAACGCTTCTTCCGTTACCTGCGCCGACGGCACGGCACCGGCCCCCGTCAACGGCACGATATCCCAGCCATAGGAACGCGCTTCGTTCACGAAACCCGCATAGGGCATATTGATGTCGGTATTGCGGATCAAATCCGCGCCGCGCTTGATCCCACCGAACGCACCCGCAACGCGAAACGCCTCAAGGTCGCCCTTAGCGGGCGCGAACGTATTCGTCTCGTGAAAGAAGAATGCAAGCGCAACGCGCATCAGATCGCCCCCTCAGATCCTATTCCGCAGCGGTGTCGAGACGTCTCGGCCCAAAGCGTTGCCGATATTCGTTCGGCCCAATACCGGCGTGCCGGCGAAACAGCGTACGAAAGAAAATCGCGTCGTCGTAGCCGACCGCGGCACAAACCTCCTGCACGCTTTGCCGGCCGTTCTCAAGCAATCGCTTGGCAGCGCCGATGCGCACCCCATGAAGATAGGCGAGCGGAGACTGTCCGGTGGCCGCCTTAAAACGCCGGGCAAAATTGCGCGGGCTCATCCCCACGCGCTTGGCCAATCCGTCGAACTGAAAGGCGCGCGCGTAATTCTCATGCATCCAGTCCTGCGCGCCCAAAATCGCGTCGTCGTCATGCTTCCGCTGCACCTGATCCCCCGCGAAGGGTATCTGCCAAGTGCGCGGCATTTCTATAACGAGCGCCCGCGCGCATTGCGCCGCGAATTCCCGGCCGCAATATCTCTCGACGAGATAGAGGCTCAGATCGCAACCTGCGTTCACTCCCCCGCCGCAGGTCACGCCGCGATCCTCGGTGATCAGCTTCTCGGGCTGCCAATCGACGCGCGGAAAGTGCTTGCGATACAAATTCGCGAGCCCCCAATGCGTCGTCGCGCGTTTGCCGTCGAGCAAGCCTGCCGCGGCAATCAGACCGACGCCGCTGCACACGGCGGCAATCTCCACCCCTTGCGCAGCCCATTTCTTCAAGTAGGGAATGACACGCGCATTGCGCGCGATTGCGGCCTCGACGTCGTAAGCGGTGCGGACAAGCGTATCGATATCAAGCCCGGCGGCCGGTACGAAAATAAGGTCCGGCGTCTTCACCCGTTCGATCGCTTCACTCGGCACAACCGTAAGCACGGAGTCCGCACACGCCGGGCGTCCCCCGAGCGATGCCGTCGTGACGCGAAAACGCGGCACCGGCTCCTGATTGTTGAAACGGTTCCAAAGCACGCCGGTGCCGCGGAACACTTCGATCGGAATGGCGGCCGTCGAAAAATTTCCGCCTTCGAGGAAAAGAACGGTGACGTTGATCATGCGCTTTCACGTCTTGTCCAAAACACCCATGTACAATGTCACTTCTGCCGTCTCGCGCGCAAGCCCGTTTCGCACCAAGTTGAGCCCGCATCAACGGAGAAAGCACATGCTGAAACGATTTGTTATTGAGCGCGATATCCCCGCCGTCGGGAGCATGAACGCAAAAGACTTGGGCAAGGCGGCCGAAACGTCAAACGGCGCCCTTGCCAAATTGAAAGGCATTCAGTGGGAGCATTCTTACGTAACGGCGAACAAAACCTTTTGCATTTACCTCGCCGAGAACGAACAACTGATCCACGACCACGCCAAGCTTTCGGGCTTCCCGGCGACCAAAATCACCGAAACAAATGAGATCATCGATCCGACGACCGAACAGCAATGCCGGATTGCTTGAGTTCGGATCAAGTGCGGGCGGCGCCCGGAAGGCGCCGCTCAAATATCCGCGTAGACGTGCCCCTCACCCTTGCCGCCGGGATGCGTCACCGCACCGGCGCGCGCCGGGCCGACGCCTTGCGCATATTTGTGCAAGACGCCTGACGTATAGATAGTGGTGCGCGGCTTCCACGCAGCCTTGCGCCGCGCAAGTTCTTCCGCCGACAACTCGACATCGAGCACACCCTTGTCGGCATCGATCGAAATCATGTCGCCGTCGCGTAAAAGCCCGATCGGCCCGCCAACCGCGGCCTCGGGACCCACATGCCCGACGCACATACCGCGCGTCGCGCCGGAAAAGCGCCCATCGGTGATCAACGCAAAGTGCTCGCTATTGCCTTGGCCGTAAATCGCGGCCGTCGTCGACAGCATTTCGCGCATGCCTGGCCCGCCTTTCGGCCCCTCATAACGAATGACGATGACCTCGCCTTTGACGATGCGCCGCTCCTGCACCGCCGCGAAGGCATCCTCTTCGCAATCGAAGCAGCGTGCCGGCCCGCGAAATTGCAAGTTCTTCATGCCCGCCACTTTGACGATGGCACCGTCAGGCGCCAACGATCCCTTCAATCCGACGACACCGCCTGTCGGAGACAACGGATTCGAAACCGGTCGAATAACCTGCTGCGCCGGATCGAACTTCACGTCGCGCAAATTCTCGGCCAGCGTCTTCCCCGTCACAGTCATGCAGTCGCCGTGCAAGAACCCGCCGTCGAGCAGCGTCCGCAACAACAACGGCACCCCACCCGCTCCGAACATGTCCTTCGCGACAAAGCGACCGCCGGGCTTGAGATCGGCAAGATACGGTGTCCTCTTGAAAATCTCGGCCACGGCAAACAAGTCGAAGTCGATCCCCGCTTCATGCGCGATCGCCGGCAAATGCAAGGCGCCGTTCGTCGACCCGCCCGTTGCCGCCACCACGACCGCCGCATTCTCCAGCGACTTGCGCGTCACGATATCGCGCGGACGAATGCGCCGCTCGATCAGATCCATCACCGCCTTGCCGCTCGCAACGCCGTATGAGTCGCGCGACTGATACTCCGCCGGCGGCCCCGCCGAATACGGCAACGCCAATCCCATCGCCTCCGACACGCACGCCATCGTATTCGCCGTGAACTGTCCACCGCATGCTCCCGCGCCTGGACAGGCATGAATTTCAAGCTCGTGTAGATCCCCATCCGACATCTTTCCCGCCGCGTTTTCGCCAACGCCTTCGAAGATATCGACGACCGTCACGTCCCGACCCTTAACGCGTCCAGGCAAAATCGAGCCGCCATACATGAACACCGACGGCACGTTCAATCGCACCATCGCCATCATCAATCCGGGCAGCGACTTGTCGCAACCGGCAATGCCGACAATCGCGTCATATGAATGGCCGCGCACGGTAAGCTCGACCGAATCCGCAATCACCTCGCGGCTTACGAGCGAAGACTTCATCCCTTGATGACCCATCGCAATGCCGTCGGTGACGGTGATGGTGCAGAACTCGCGCGGCGTGCCGCCCGCTTCCTTCACGCCCGCCTTCACCGATTGCGCCTGTCGCATCAACGCGATGTTGCAAGGCGCCGCTTCGTTCCAACACGACACGACGCCGACGAACGGCTTCGCAATATCCTCCGCCGTTAAGCCCATGGCGTAATAGTACGAACGGTGCGGCGCCCGTGCGCGCCCCTCCGTCACGTGGCGGGAAGGAAGCTTTGTCTTGTCGAAGATGCGGGTCATAACAATCCGTGCTGTGAGTCCAAATGACGATACGATAGGCGAAGCGTGAGCGCGGCTATTTAGCCCAACCGCAACTCGCGTCCTTATTCTGCTCCTTGAGATAGCCCATCAAGGGTTGGAAATACTCGATCAATGCCGAGCCATCCATTTCCTTGCCGCCCGTCAGCTTTTGCAGCGTTTCGGGCCACGGTTTCGACGCACCGGCCTTGAGCATCTCCATGTATTTCGCGCCGGCTTCCTTGCTGCCGTAGATATCGCATTCGTTCAGCGGCCCCTTAAATCCGGCGCTTTCGCACAGCGCCTTCTGAAATTGGAACTGCAGCACGAACGCCAAGAAATAGCGCGTGTAAGGCGTGTTGCCCGGAATGTGATACTTCGCGCCCGGGTCGAAATCTTCTTCGCTGCGGGCCACCGGCGCGGTAACGCCTTGATAGTCTTCGCGCAACTTCCACCACGCGGCATTGTACTCTTCCGGCTTAATCTCGCCGCTGAACACCTTCCAACGCCATTGATCGACCAATTTGCCCCAGGGCAGGAACACGATCTTGTCCAGGGCCCATTTCATTTGCGAGTTGATCACCGCCTTCGGGTCGACCTTCTGTGGCGGCACCAACCCGATCTTGTTCAAATGCCCAGGCGTTAGCGACAGGGTGATCGTATCCCCGATCGCTTCATGGAAACCGTCATGCGCCGCGCTCTGGAACATCGGTTCCAGCGGGTTGTACATCAGATCGTAATAAATATGGCCGAGCTCGTGATGGATTGTCGTCAGCTGATCTTCAGTTGGTTCGATGCACTGCTTGATGCGCACATCGCCCTGCATGTTCATGTCCCACGCGCTGGCATGGCATACGACATCGCGATCGCGCGGCCGCGTGAGCATCGATTTCTGCCAAAACGACTCCGGCAGCTTCGGCATGCCGAGCGAAACGTAAAAGTCTTCCGCCGTACGCGCCATCTTCACCGACATTGCCGCGTCGGCTTTGTGCGAAAGCTCGGCGATCTCGACCGGAGACGAGGCCGCGCTCGCTTTGCGCATATCCGCAAACAGCGCCTCGCGTTGCTTCTTCAAGGCGGCGGTAACATCGATGCTGGCCACACCCTTGTAGGGTTCAAGCAACGGATAAATATTGCTCCACTGTTGCGCCCACATATTGCCGAGCAGGTGCGAGGGGATGGGACCCGTTTTCGACACCACGGCGTCGCCGTACTTTGCGTTCAACTTAGCGCGCACAAAGCAATGCAATTCGTTGTAGAGCGGCTTCACCTGGCTCCACAGCCGCTCGGTCTCTTGCGCAAACGCGGCCGGAGGCATGTCGTAACCGCCGCGCCAAACCTCGCCGGCATCGGCAAAACCCATTTCCTTCGCGCCTTGGTTCACGATCTCGACGAACCGTTGATAGTCCTTCCGGATCGGACGCGCCGTTTCTTGCCAACCTTTCCAAGCCGTGGCCCGCGCTTCAGGCGTTTGCGCCGGATCGTCGATGATTTTTTCGATGTCGTCGAGAACAAGGCAATCGTTCTCCGTCCGGCACCATTTTCCCGCGCCGTAATTCGCCTCCATTTTGGAGAGGATCTTTGCCAGCTCCGCCTGCAGGGCGGGATCGGACGGTGTCGGCGCCGACACGTTCTTGAGCAGCATAATCGCGCGCGCCGTCTCGGGCTTGAGGTCGGTGAGCCCGTTAAAGCGCTTGGACTCTTCAAGTCTGCGCGCCTGCCAGCCCAGGAACTCTTCATTCGCCTTCGACGCGATCATTTGCGAGTCGTCGGTGATATAGGTGGCCTGCAGCCACTGCGAGGCGCTCTGATACGGCGTCATCCGCCGCAAGTCGGCGTTCAGGTCGGCGACGAACTTGTCCGCTTCTGCCGCCGTTGCCTTGGGACTCGCCGTCTTCGGATCGCTTTGCCCGCAACCCGCCAAAACAACACAGCTCGCCAGCAGCGCTACCCGCAATGCCTTCATGGTCAAATCCCCTTAAGACTTGGCTTTAAGTCCTAGGGAATAGCACGACACCGCGTGAGCCCGCGAGGGCCAGTTAACCCGCGCGGACCTGCTTCAATGTCGCTGCCCGCGCGGCCCAAGCGCGATTGACCGGGCTCTCGGGCTTCCACGACAGCCGCTCGGCAACGAAGGCATCGGCCAACGCCCGATCGCCGAGACGAATCGCGGCCTCCGTCAATGTCCACGAGAACATGTCGCGCTGCGCATGACTGCCGCCAAAACGGTTTGCCTTGGCGCGAACGGGCGATAGGAACTCTATCGACAGCGCGTAGTCGCCGCGCCCGAACGCCGCGAGCCCTTCGCACGCGGGCACGCCCACCTCCCGGCACATCATGGCGTTGGTACCCTGGCCCGACGCCCGGCGCTTAACGGAAGCTATCAGGCGTTTCTGCGCGTCCGTGCGCTGGGTGCCGACAAGTGCCATCATCGCGTTTGCATCGTTGAAGACATAATAGCCATCATCGAGCCGGGTTTCCCACTTGTCGGCGAGGTCGTTCCACCGCTCGCCGACGTCGTGCCCGAGCAGCTGCAAGCGCCACAACAACGCCGACCCGTCGAGCAGTTCCAGCGCTTGGCCGAACCCACCCGCCGATACTTTTTCGTCGTGGAGGTTCAGCGCGCCGCCCGCGTCGTTCGTATCGATGTGGAACAACGCCTTGTGCCAGAACAAGTGATACGCAAAGAGGCTATTCGGCGCCCATTGGCCGGCCGTCTTGCCCAAGAAATCGACCCCCTCCTTGGCGCGGCCCTGCATCTCCAACACATGCGCCACAGCATGCGCCGCCCAGCCATCTTGCGGGTTCAACGCATAGGCCTCACGCCCGTTCTCCTCGGCCAACGCGTACTCGCCCGCCTCTTCCAAGCCGAATGCATACATGCCCAGCACAAATCCATAGCCCGGCACGCCGCGGTCCCAATGTGGCAGCACGCGCGCCACCCGGTCGCGCAACATGTGCGAATAGCCCAGAAAAAAATCGCCGACATGCGCGAATTGCAGTGCCGTCAAGTCGCGCGGATACGCGATGGACACGCGGCCCCAAAGCTCGACGCCACGTTCGAAGTCTCCGTCAAGCCACGCGCGTGCCGCCTTTATATAGAGTTGCTCGCGCCCGTTGGCCTTGCCGGCCAGCGCCTCCGCAGCGGTCACGCTTTTGATCAGCTCTGCTTCAAACGCCTTATCGGTCGCGGTGGCAAACATGCCGGCGCGGAATGCATGCGCCATGACAAAATCGGGATGCTCCGCCAGGATCGCGTCGGTCGCGGCCATCGGATCGGCCTGATAGGCGGCCAGCAATTCGAACGCCTTGTCCAAGTCGTCGATCGCCGACTGCGAATGGTAGGAAACCGGGTTGCCCCGCTTGTCGAACTTGCTCAACTTGGCCTCTCCACTGTCGTAAACCTCGGCATCATCGCCCGACGTTCGTTTCAGCGTTGGTCTATTGGTTGCAGCCCGCAGCGGATAGCCAACTCGCGGTCTTCTAGGGAAGCAAAGTCATTTTCCCTTGCGCTTCAAACGGTTACCGCTTCGACCACGCATCAGTAACAATCGCAGTCGCACCCTTTCGCAGCTCGAACTGCACCTATGGTACAGTATACCCATGCTGGAAAGCGCGTCCAAAAAGCCCGCCTCGACGCGGGAACGCCTGCTCGAACTCGCCGAACAAATGGTTCTGCGCAAGGGCTTTGCCTCGACCTCGATCGAAGAGCTGATCGCGGGCGTTGGCATCACGAAAAGCGGCTTCTTCTACCACTTCAAGGACAAGAACGACCTCGCGCGCGCGCTCATGCAGCGTTATCTCGAAGACAACAAGCGCCAGCTGGACGGCATTTTCGCACGCGCCGCCGAACTTCACGAAGACCCGCTGCACAGCTTTCTGATTGGTTTGAAATTGTTCGCGGAATTGATGAACAGCGTGCACGACGTGCATCCCGGCTGCATCGCCGCCGCCGTCATCTATCAGGACCAAGCGTTCGACGCCGAAGTGCGCAGCCTCAGCGCCGAAGGCATGCTCGACTGGCGTAAGCGCTTTCGCACCCATCTCGACCGCATCGTCAAACGCTACCCGCCGAAAATCGACGTCGACCTCGACTCCCTGGCCGACATGATGAGCGCTCTCGCCGACGGCGGCATTATCCTATCCAAGGCTTTGAAGGACCGAACGACCCTTCCCGCCCAGATCATGCACTACCGAAATTACATTAAGCTGCTGTTCGAGCCGGCCTAAGCGGCTTTCCGGAACAGATAAAACCCATACCCCAGCGTATCGCGGCCCATCGTGAGATAGGCCTTCCGCCACTCGCGGATGCGCGCGATCATATCCTTCGCGTCGGGATCGCCGGGATTTTCAGCGACGAAATCCTCAATCGCGCGGCTGTACCGGAATTCGTAGTCGTCCCATTCGGCCAGCGACGCCGTCGTCGCCCATAGCGGCACCAGCCCAAGCGCCTCGCCCGCCGCCACATTGCCGGCATGCGAGGTCATGTCGCCTTCGTTGGCACCGCCAAGCGCTTCCAAAAAAGCCGGCGACGGGGTCGTGTGCCAATAGCCTTCGCCGAGCAGGATAACCCCGCCCGGACGCACGCGTTCCATCAAACCGCCGAGGTTTTCGGCCGCCGTCGCCGCAAAGGGGCGCGCGCCGCTGCACATGACGAAATCGAATGGTCCCTGCTCGGCCTTCGCCGCGTCGCCCTCGACAACCTCGATGCGCGCCGTCGGCGCGTGCTCTTCAATCGCTTCGCGTGCCAACTTTACGAAATGCGGATTCTGCTCGAAGCCCACGCCGCCGCAGCGGAACTTCATGCACACGCGCATCAGCATATGCGCGTTGCCACAGCCAAAGTCGGCGACGCGCGCCTCGCGCTTCAACTCAAGTTGAGAAAGCAGCCGCTCGAACGTCGAGTCCGACAGCGGCGTACAAAACGTATGGGTGCGATGCGCAAGCGCGCTGAATCGATTCCGGTCCATGCCCCTCAAGATACATCGAGTCGCTTCACCGCTTCTGCAAATTTTGCGCGCGCCGCCTCGTACTCCGCCCGCTTCTCGCGCTGCTCGTCGATAACCTCGTCAGGTGCCTTCGCCACGAAAGCTTCATTGCCGAGTTTCGCATCGATACGTGCAATTTCTCCCTCGGCCTTTTGCAGCTCCTTCGACAAACGCGCCCTTTCCTTGGCGAAATCGATGGCACCCGCCAGCGCCAAGCCCGCAGTTCCGCCACCGACGACGATTTGCGCCGATCCTTTGACGAGATCACGCGCAACCACCGCCGTTTCAAGACGCGCCATACGCAAAATCATGTCGTTGTGCCGCTCAAGCCATTCAACTTCCGCAGCACCCGCCCCCTTCAGCTGCAGCGGCAACTTCGTGGCCGGCGGCACGTTCATTTCGGCACGCACCGACCGCACTTCGCTGACCAGTGTCTTGACCCAATTCATCTCCGCTTCCGCGCTCGCGTCGCGTGCGATCAGCGCATAGTCGGGCCACGACGCCGAGATCAGCATGCCCTGGCGCTTGGGGCCCTGCTCGCCCGTCACCCGCCACAACTCCTCGGTGATGAACGGCGTGAACGGATGCATCAAGCGCAGCGTTTCGTCGAACACCCAGGCGGCCGTTGCCCGCGTCTCGGCCTTCGCCGCTTCGTCGGCGCCGCTCAAGACCGGCTTGATGAATTCCAGATACCAATCGCAATAAACGTTCCAAACGAACTCGTAGAGCCCGCCCGCCGCATCGTTGAAGCGATAGGCATCGAGAGCCGCCGTCACCTCGTTACGCGTGCGCACGAGTTCGCCGACGACCCAGCGATTGACGGTCGATTTCAGTTTCGACGGATCGAACCCTTCGACGCGCACGCAGGCATTCATCTCGCAGAACCGCGCCGCGTTCCAAAGCTTCGTGCAGAAATTGCGATAGGTCTCGACGCGCGAGCGCCCCATGCGCAAATCCTTTCCCGCCGCCGCCGATATCGCGAGCGCAAAGCGCAACGCATCCGCACCGAACTCGTCGATCAACGTCAAGGGATCGATCACGTTGCCGCGCGTCTTGGACATTTTCTGTCCCTTTTCGTCGACGACGCGCGCATGGATATAGACCGTGTGGAACGGCGCTTTTTCGGTGAAATGCAGACCGAACATCATCATCCGGGCGACCCAGAAAAAGATGATGTCGAACATCGTGACCAACACGTCGGTCGGGTAATACCGCTTCAACTCCGGCGTCGCGTCGGGCCAGCCCATCGTCGAAAACGGCCACAGCCCCGACGAAAACCACGTGTCGAGCACGTCGGGATCACGCCTGAGCTTCACGCCGCTGCCCGCTTGCGCCTGCGCTGCCGCTTCTGTCTCGGCGACGTAGATCTTGCCCTTGTCGTCGTACCAGGCTGGAATCTGATGGCCCCACCACAACTGCCGCGACACGCACCATGGGCGGATGTCGTCGAGCCATCGATTGTATTCGTCGGCAAAACGCTCCGGCACGAACTTCGTTCGCCCGTCGCGCACGGCGGCAAGCGCCTTCTCGGCCAAGGGCTTCACGTTCAAATACCACTGCTCGGTCAGCATCGGTTCGAGCACGACGGTCTTCGTC
>JAIOQG010000265.1 GCA_021413465.1 Alphaproteobacteria bacterium
TGGGGGAGTACGTGCGCAGCGTAGCTGCTGCACGGGAGGGGGCGGCGCCGGTGTTTGCGGTTGGACTTGTCTCGGCTAAGGCCGCCGCGCGATAGTCGCCGTCCCAAATCAAGAGGAACTTGCTCGTGGACCGTTTGAAGATTTCCGGTGACCGCTTCGTCGATGAGGCCGGGCGGTCGGTGATGTTGCGCGGGGTCAATCTCGGCGGCGATTGCAAGGTGCCGTTTCCGAACGGGGGCACGAATTATCCCAGCGATTTTTCCGATCATCGTACGGTGAGTTTCGTTGGGCGGCCGTTCCCGCTCCGCGAGGCCGACGAGCATTTCGAGCGGTTGAAGTCGTGGGGGATGAATTGCCTCAGGCTGCTGACGACGTGGGAAGCGGTCGAGCATAAGGGGCCGGGACAGTACGACACGGCCTATCTCGATTATTTCGCCGAGATCGCGCGACGGGCGGGCGAGCACGGGCTTTATGTGTTCATCGATTTTCACCAGGACGTGTGGAGCCGCATGTCGGGCGGCGACGGCGCGCCGGGGTGGACGTTCGAGGCGGTGGGGCTCGACTTCACGAAGTTTCATGAGTCCGGCGCGGCGCATGTGATGCAGCACACCTATGACTACGCGCGCGGCGGGCGGCAGGAAGACCGCTATCCGATGATGACGTGGGCGAACAATTATCGCATGCCGGCGAACGCGATCATGTGGACGTTGTTCTTTGCGGGCGACATTTTCGTGCCCGACTTCAAGATCGGCGGGCGCAGCGCGCAGGACTATCTGCAAGGCCATTATCTGGGCGCGATGCGCGAGGTGGCCAAGCGCGTGAAGGGCATGCCCCATGTGCTCGGCTTCGACACGCTGAACGAACCGGGGACGGGATGGATCGGGCATTCGCTGTCCTATCGCCATGTGGAGCGCAGCGCCGAGAACCCCGAGCCGGTGCGGCCGGGGCCGGCGTGGTCGGTGCTCGACGGCTTGTTGGTAGCGCAAGGCCAGCCGCGCACGATCCCCGAATTGTCGTTCGATCCTTCGAAGATGAAGGTGAGCGTGACCGGCGAGAAAGAGGTGAACGCAGGCCGCGCGCATATTTGGCGGAAAGGCGCGTCGTGTCCGTTCGAGAAGGCGGGCGCCTATCGCATGACCGGCAATGGGTATGAGGTTTTGCGCGAAGATTTCTTTCAGGTTGCGAAGGGGCGCAAGATCGACGCGGATGCCGACGGTATGGCGCCGTTCTTTCAACGCGTGGCGCGCGAGATTCGCGCCATCAACAACGATTGGCTGATCTTCGCCGAACTCGATCCGTTCCGCGGCATGACGGGCGAAGGTTTCCCGCCCGGCACGCCGGAGCGCACAGTCAACGCCAGCCATTGGTACGATATCGTTACGCTGGTGACGAAGACGTTCATGTTTCCGACTTCGCTCAATCCGTTCACGATGAAGGCGTTGAACGGTGCCGCAGAGATCGAGGGACATTATGCGGGTCAGCTCGGGCGCATCAAAGAGGCGTCGGCCTCGATCCCCGGCGGCGCGCCGACCTTGATCGGCGAGTTCGGGATTCCGTTCGATCTCGACGGGGCGGCGGCGTATCAGGCGTGGGCGAAGGGCGATCGTTCGGCCGGACCGTGGGAGAAGCACGTGACGGCGCTCGACCTCATGTACAACGCCATGGACCGGCATCAGCTTCATTGCACGCTGTGGAACTACACCGCGTCGAACCGTAACGACGTGTCGTGCGGCGACGGTTGGAACCAGGAAGATCTCAGCGTGTTTTCGCGCGATCAGCAGGTGGATTTGAAGGATCCGAATTCCGGCGGGCGCGCGGTGGAAGGCTTCGTGCGGCCGTTCGTGCGTGCGTGCCAGGGCGTGTTGAGGGAGATGAAATTCGATCGCGCCAGCGGAGAATTCTCGTTCGTCTTCGACGCCGATCCTGCGATCAATGCGCCGACGGAAGTTTACCTGCCGATGGTGCAGTATCCGGAGGCGTTCTCGATCTTAGGACCGGGTCTCAAAGGCGAACCGTCGGCGCAAACCGGCTGCATGCGCATGTGGGCGAGCAAGAGTGGCGAGCACCGGGTGACGATCAAGCGGGCGAGTTAGCTGCGCCACAATCAAAACACGTCATGGCCGGGCTTGCCTGCCCGCCGAAGCCTTTGGTGTAGGCGGGACCCGGCCACTCAGTGCGCGCTTGCGCGCCAAAAAAGTTTTTCACCACAAAGACACAAAGGAGTTCGAAGTTGCACGAAGAGTCTTCGTGAACTTCCGAGTTCCTTCGAGCCTTTGTGGTGAATCTTTCTTGCGTGCGTTCCAAACAAGGCTGGGTGGCCGGGTCCTGCCTGCACCAAAGGCTTCGGCGGGCAGGCAAGCCCGGCTATGACGACCTTTTTTGTCGAAGCTCAAGTATGCACCGGCATGTCGTACTTCATCGCGCCGACGCGGTTGCCTTCGGGGTCTTCGAGGTAGATCACTTCGCCGACCGTCGGGATTTTCGATTTTTCCATCGTGATCTTGCCGCCGTGCTTCTTCACGGCCGTGGCGATGGCGTCGACGTCGTCAACGCCGATCGTGCATTCGAAGCAGTTCGGGCCGCCTTGGCCGCGCGGTTGTTGGCGCTTGTGCATGAGGCCTTGGACGCCTGGGTGCGTCTCGTCGCCGGTATGGATGAGGTAGAAGTCCGGCGGGCCCCAGGGTTCGAACTTCCAGCCGAAGACCGCTTCGTAGAAGCGGCGGGCGCGTTGAACGTCTTCAACGTGGATGGCGAAGGCGGCAAGGTTGTTGGGCATGGCGATCCTCTTTGGCCGGGCCACGATAATCCGCTCGCGCCGGTGCCGCAATTTCGCTATTTTATCTTTCGATGTCGAAAAAGCGTCACCTGGCGGCGGACGAGCCACATTTCTTTGCCCGCACGATGCGCCTGGCGATGCGCGACGGGCAGGCGATCGAGCCGCACGCGCATGACTGGCATCAACTGATCTATGCCGCGGCGGGCGTTATGACGGTGACGGCCGATCGCGGTTTGTGGATCGTGCCGCCGCAATGGGCGATTTGGGCGCCTTCGGGCGTGCGGCACGCCATTCGATTCTCGGGCGCGTCGTCGTTCGCGACACTTTACTTGCGACCGTCGGATTGGAGCGATCTGCCGGCGGCAAGCTGCGTTGTTTCGGTGTCCCCGTTATTGCGCGCCTTGATCTTGCGCGCGTGCGAGGAAGGCATGCTCGACCGGCGCGACGCGGTGCAGCAGGCGACAGCGACGTTGATCGTCGATTGCTTTCGCACGCAGTCGGTGCCGGCGCTGGGTTTGCCTGCGCCCACGAGCGAGGTGTTGCGGCGGGTGGCGGAGGCTTGTGTGCACGACGATGCGGGGAGTGCCGAGATCGCGCGGCGCTTCGGGCTCGGCGTGCGGACCTTGGAGCGGCGGTTCCTCGCCGAGACCGGCATGGCGTTCGGGCAATGGCGGCGGCAGGCGCGGTTTCTCGAAGCGCTGAAGCTGCTCGCCCAGGGCGCGCCGGTAAAGCAGGTTGCCGCGGCGACGGGCTATCGCAGCGCGAGTGCGTTCGTGGCGGCGTTCGGCGAGACGTTCCAAACGACGCCGGGGCGCTATTTCGAGACGCGGACGTAGGTTGGGCCTCCTACGCTGCCACAAAGTCGCCGTGGAAGCCGAGCGGTAGCGCGTAGGGGCAAGCTAGTCTCGCGACCGGGCCATCCGACACACGCCTTGCGTCGAAGACCGCAAGTTCGGTGCGCCCGAGGCCGTAGTTCAGCACGGTGGTGGTGAGCCAGCCGTCGGTTTCGTCCGTGGCACCTTGGCGTGGGGTGAAGACCGGTTCTTCGCTCCAGGTGTCGGGGCCGTAGGAGAACGTGTCGTATTTGCCGGTTGCCAAGTCCCAGCGCGCGATGCCGTTGGCGATGACGCCGTAGGTGTAGCGGTGCTGCGATCCGACGCGACGCGGGTTCATGCGCGGGAATTCGCCGGTGCCGGGAAGGACATCCAGCGTGGCGCCGCCGTCCGGTGGCAGCGTGATTGCCGTGAGGCGCCCTGTCGGGTCGGGGTTGGCGCGCCCCAGCGCGAGGTCGCGGGCGGTCTTGACGGCAAACGTCGCGTCATCGCTGAGAAAGGCGTCGAGGCGAATGGTGCCGGACGCGTCCTCCCAGGCGTTGGAGAGGTGATAAAGAAACCGTGCGGGAAGTTCGTGGCGGCGTTGGATTGTCAGCGTGTCCTTGTCGAGCACCAGCACTTGCAACGGGCGGTCGGCGTGCCAGCGATAGCGGTCGACCAGCGATTTCGGCTCGCCGCCGGCGTCGCCGTGCATGGGCGGCAGAAGAAGGACCAAGTATTTCGCCGTTACCGCGAAGTCATGCATCAAGCTGGCAGCGGGAAGTTCGATGAGTTTGGTTTTGCGCACCGCGCCGTCGGGCGCCAGGTGCCAGATTACGCAGCTTCGACCCAAGACGCCGAAGTTCCACACATCACCGTCCGGTCCGCGCTTGGGGTGCGCGGAGAACGGCGCGCCATCGAGCGGGCCTGTGAAGGCTTGGCGGCCGCGTGTGTCGAGCGTTTGCGCATCGACGCGCCACGGCGAGCCGCCTTCCCACAGCGCCCACACTTCGCCGGCGATGGGAAGGATGCTGGTGTTGGCCGCATTGATGTCGTCGACGCGACGCAACTCGGCAGCAGCCTTCGGGCCGAAACCGTAGCCCGAATGCAGGAAGCGGCCGGCAGTCTGTTCGCTGCGCCTTTTGTCGGTCGAGACGAAGCGTCCCTTGTGGCGCACGCTGCCGTCACCGATCGCAAAGCGTTGCACCATGCCGTCGCCGTCGAACCAATGACCGAGGCGCTCGCCGGCACGCTCGAACTGTGCCGGGCCGACGCGATAGAAATTGCCTTGAAGCTCGGGTGGCAGGCGGCCTTCGAGCAGCTTGAGGTCGCCGTCGAGTGTCTCGGGCGGCGTCTTGAAACCCAAACGCCAGTCGGCGACGGTTTTTGCCCAAGCGGACGAAGCGGCGGCGGCCACCCCGGCTCCGAGCACGAGAGCGCCTATCTCGCGGCGTGTGAGTGCGGTCATCGTAAAACTCCGTTATCTCAGCGTGATGGTTTGCGCGGCGCCGTTCGGGCCGATATCGAAGCCGGCGTCGGCGAACGAGGGCGGTCCAAAGCGGACGGGCGCGTCGTTCGAAAAGCCGAACGGTTCGGTGGGGAAGCCGACGATGTTCGTGGCCATCTCGCCGTCGCCGTTCACGTCATGGAACATTTTGATGCCGTAGCGTCCGGGTGCGGGGGCTGCGAGCGTGACGGTCATCGCGGCGGCGGTCACCGCTACTTTGATTTTGGCGACCGCTGCGCCGGACCAGGCTTGCTCGCTGTGCAGGGCGATCATCATGAAGCCTTGGTTGGCCTTGAGGCCGACCACGGTGACTTTCACCGTGGGGTCGGCGGCGGCGCTTGAGGCCGCGAGGGCCGCCGCGGCGGCAATGAAAAGAATTTCGCGATACTTCATCGGACAGGTCTCCCGTGTTGAGGACCGGACCGACATAGCAAGGACGATTTGCCTTGGGTTGAGCGGATGCGTGAACCGCAGGGTTTGTTTCGCGAGTGCTCCAGCGTGGCGCGTCCGCGATGCGCAAAATGGCCGTTGCCCGTTCGCGCTTCGCGGACGGGTCGCGCTTTCGTTAGGCGATCCAGCCCGACTCGCGCAGGGCGGCCGCGTTCGGACGGCTGACGGGGGCTTCGGTGCCGCCTTTGAGGATAAGCGTGACCTTGCGATCGGAGCGCTTCACGTCCGCGATGGCGTCTTTCGCGACCCACCACGAGCGATGAGTTTGCGCGCCCTCGATGCCTTCGAGTTCCGGGATCGCGTCCGACAGGCGCATGAGTATGAGGTCGGACCCCTTGGAGGTGTGTAGGCGCAAATAATGATCCTCGGCCTGCACGGCATAGAGCGCGGCGCCTTTCAGCTTTTCGGGCAGGCGGTCGAGGAAGCGTACGGGCGCGGGCACGCCGCTTGGCAGCGCAACTGCAGCGCGGGTCACGGCGCCGGGGCGATTGATGAGCAACATGATCGCACTGGCACCGCCTGAAACGACCGCTACATCGATGAGCAGCATCAGGAACGATCGCGGAGCGTCGCCGAAAATCAGTGCCGTATAGCCCCAGACCATGATGGTGCCCGGCAAAGTCACGAGGGCGGTGATGATGGCCCAAACGAGGGCGATGTTCTCGCCGATTTCGGGCCGGCGCAGCGCGCGGAGGGTGATGAGGGTGCCGGCCAGTGTTCCCAGCACAATCAACGGCACCCAGTAGACGAGCCGCGTTAGCAGCGGTGCGCTGCCCGTGCCGAACGCACCTACGGCGGCCATGAACGCACCGACCCCAACCGCTGCGGCAAAGGTGTGCCAATAGGTGCGCAGAAAGGCCAAGGTCACGGTCATCGGGCTATTACTTCTTCCTGGGACCGCGGGCGTCCCGCCCGCTCTTTACTGAGTCAAGTAAGGAAGTAAGTGCGGGCGGGACGCCCGCGCTCCCAGGCTACTTCTCCAACTTCAATGCGTGCCCATTCATGCAGTAGCGCAGGCCCGTCGGCTTGGGGCCGTCGGGGAAGACGTGGCCGAGGTGGGCGTCGCAGCGGGCGCAGAGGACTTCGGTGCGGCGCATGAACAGCGTGTTGTCGGATTTCTCCGCCACGTTTTGTTTTTCGATGGGGGCAAAGAAGCTCGGCCATCCCGTCCCCGAATCGAACTTCGTGTCGGAGGCGAAGAGCGGCAGGCCGCAGCATTTGCAGGTGTAGGTGCCTTTGTCCTTGGCGTCGTGGTTTGGTCCCGTGAAGGCGCGCTCGGTGCCGTGTTTGCGCGTGATGTGGTATTCCTCAGCCGTCAGCTGGGCGCGCCATTCGGCGTCGGTCTTGGTGATCTTTTCCATGCTCGTGCTCCTATCCATCACTCACCCCTACAGGGGGAGAGATGGCGCGGGAAGGTATGAGTTCAATAGCTCACGGATAGACCAGGCTGATCGTTTCGGCGATGCAGGCCGGGCGGTCTTGGCCTTCGATTTCGATCGTGATCTCGTTCGTGAGCTGCATGCCGGGGCCTTTTTGTTCGGCGGCGAGCAGCTTCGACCGCGCGCGCACGCGGGCGCCGACCGGCACCATGTTCGTGAAGCGCACCTTGTTCGAGCCGTAATTGATGCCGCGGCTGACGCCGTCGATGCGCGAAATTTTCGAGGCTAGGAACGGGATAAGGGACAGCGTCAGATAGCCGTGCGCGATCGTGCCCTTGGTCGGCAGTTCGCGTTTGGCGCGTTCGACGTCGATGTGGATCCATTGATGGTCGCCGGTGGCGTCGGCGATTTTGTTGACGCGGTCCTGGTCGACCAGGACCCATTCGCTGACGCCCATCTCCTCGCCCACGTGTTTGGCGATGTCGGGGTAGTTGATGACTTTCATGTGCTTGCTCCTTGCGATGTTGAACTGGCTTCGACGAGGACGCGCACGCGGGCGTGTATGTCGTCGAGATAGGTGTCGCGGACGCCGGCGCCGGCGAGGGCTGCGACGGTGCGGAAAAGATAGTCGCGGTTGGTGCCGAGATGGCCTTCGGCCTTGGCGATGCGCTTTGCCTTTTCGTCGTGATCGAGGTCGGGCAAATAGCGGGGATGGGCCGTGTTCATCACGAAGGTGACGCCGCGCACGTGGCGCGCGCCGAGATCGATGTCGACCCAGGTCGGGGTGTAGGCGCCCGACAGCATCTCGCGCATCCAGAGGATTTTGCTTTCGCTTTCGACGTGATCGGGCGCGATGCGGTGGGCGATGCCGGCGCACGCGCCGCCGGGCACAAGGCACAGCATCAGGCCCGGATTGTCGGGCATGGCGCGGCCGAACATCAGGCGCATGCAGAAGCTGCGGCTGAAACCATCGACGTGGGCAGGCAGGCTTTCGTCGACTTTGATCGCGGGGTTCCACATCAGCGAGCCGTAGCCGAAGACCCAAAGATCGGCGCCCGGCACGTGTTGCGCCATGATTTCGGCGCGCGACGTCTCGCGTTCTTCTTCCGACAGGAAGTTGGCATCGCCGAACTGCTTGGCGAGTTGCGCGTAAGCTGCGATGCGTTCCGGCGTGAAGTCGTTGCGTGCCAACAGGCCCTCTGGCCCCGAAGGCGCGAACGGCGGCGGCGCTTTGTCAGACAATTTTTGACTCACGGTTACTCCAATAACGGTCGCGGAGCAGGCGCTTGTACAATTTGCCGGTCGGATGACGCGGCAGCTCGCGCTCGAAATCGACGCTGCGGGGGCATTTGATCTGGGACAAGTGCTCGCGGCAATAGGCGATCAGCTCGGCGGCTGTGGCGGGCGTGGCGTCGGCCCAATCCATCAGCTGGATCACGGCTTTGACTTCCTCGCCGAAATCCTCGTTCGGAACGCCGAAGACCGCGACGTCTGCAACCTTCGGGTGGTTGATGAGGACGTTCTCGGCTTCCTGGGGATAGATGTTGACGCCGCCGGAAATGATCATGAACGCCTTGCGGTCGGTCAAATAGAGGTAGCCGTCTTTGTCGACATAACCGACGTCGCCCAGCGTCGACCAGCCTTTGTCGTTGCGGGCGCCGGCGGTTTTCTCGGGGTCGTTGTGATATTCGAACACGGGACCGTTGGCGAAATAGATCGTGCCGGGTTCGCCGACGGGCGCGTCGGTGCCGTCTTCGCCGACGATGTGGAGTTCGCCGAGCAGCGACTTGCCGACCGAGCCCGGATGAGCGAGCCATTCTTGGCTGGTGATGGCGCAAAAGCCGTTGCCTTCGGTGCCGGCGTAATATTCGAAGATCACCGGGCCCCACCAATCGATCATCTGTCTCTTGACCGGGATCGGGCAGGGAGCGGCGGCGTGGATGGCGACCTTCATCGCGCTGACGTCGTATTTGCAGCGCGTTTCTTCCGGCAGTTTCAGCATGCGCACGAACATGGTGGGCACGAACTGGCTGTGGGAGGTTTTGTATTTGCCGATGAGGCGCAGCGCTTCTTCGGGATCGAAATGTTCCATGACGATGCAGGTGCCGCCGAGGCGCTGCACCGACATGTTGTAGCGCAAAGGCGCTGCGTGATAGAGCGGCGCGGGCGAGAGATAGGTCGTGTTCTCGTCGAACTGATAGAGCATTTTGGCGAGCAGCAAGAGCGGATTGGGGTCCGTCAGTTTGCCGCCCGACAGCGCGCCCTTCACGCCTTTCGGCCTTCCGGTGGTGCCCGACGAATAGAGCATGTCGGCGCCGGGCGTCTCGTCGGCGATGGGTGCCGACGGCATTGCGGCGAGCGCGTCTTCTAGGCTGTCGTAGCCTTCGGCCGTGCCGGCGAGCATGAATTTCTTCACGCCGGGGATGCGGCCGGCGACGTCGGCCGCCATGGCGCTCATCGCTTTTGAGGTGATGAAGATTTTCGCGCCGCAATCCTTGACGATGTATTCGATCTCGCCAGCCGTCAGGCGCGAAGAGAGGCAGGTGTAATAGAGGCCCGCACGCTGCGCCGCCCAGCACAGGGGCAGGTAGTGGACGTTGTTCTCCATGAAGATCGCGATGCCGTCGCCGACCTTGAGGCCGAGCTTGCGGAACAGTTGCGCGCCGCGGTTCGAGCGCGCGTCGAGTTCCCCGTACGTTACGGTTTCCCCGGTTGCCGCCATGATGAAGGCGGGTTTGCCGGGTTGGGTTTGCGCGTGGACGGAGGGGTGCATGGGCGGGGCCTCGATTTTTGTCATTGGGGGAAGTGATATGGGCAACGCGCGTCGTCGTCTAGCTGCCGCCATTTTGTCCGGCATTGCGCAGTCTGGGAGCGCGGGCGTCCCGCCCGCCCTTTTGAAGATCTCACGGGTGATGCGATTGGAGATGCTGTAAGAGCGGGCGGGACGCCCGCGCTCCCAGACTGCGCCGAGCGAAAACCACAAGGGAGGTGCGCGTGCTGATCGCGAACGCTATGGTGACGTGATCCGCAATTGCAGCCAACATGCCAGGAGCAACCCATGTCCTTCACGGAAATCAAATACGACGTCGCCGACAAGATCGCGACCATCACGCTGAACAGGCCTGAGAAGTTGAACGCCTTTACCGGCGTCATGATGGCGGAGTTGATCGAGGCGTTCGGCAAGGCGGATGCGGACGACAGCGTGCGCGTCGTGATCGTGACCGGTGCGGGGCGCGGGTTTTGCGCTGGCGCGGATCTTTCGGCGGGGGCGAAGACGTTCGACTATGGCGCGCGCACCGACCGGCCGGAGAAAGCGGGCGTGCCTGTGAAGAACGGCGCGGTCGACTGGAGCCACGAGGGCGTGCGCGACGGCGGCGGGCGCGTGACGCTGCGCATCTTCGAATGCATGAAACCCGTGATCGGCGCGATCAACGGGCCGGCGGTCGGCATCGGCGTGACGATGCAATTGCCGATGGATATCCGCATCGCCAGCGAAGCGGCGCGCTTCGGTTTCGTGTTCGCGCGGCGCGGTATCGTGCCGGAGGCGTGCTCAAGCTGGTTCCTGCCGCGCCTCGTGGGCATATCGAAGGCGATGGAATGGTGCGCGACGGGGCGCGTGTTCGACGCCAAGGAAGCGCTCGAGGCGGGTCTGGTGTCGAAGGTGGTGAAGCCGGAGGAATTGATGGCGACGGCGCACGCTCTGGCGCGCGAGATCGCCGACAACACCTCGCCGGTGTCGGTGGCGCTGACGCGGCAGATGCTGTGGCGCATGCTGGGTGCCGATCACCCGATGGAAGCGCACAAGATCGACAGCCGCGGCATCTATGCGCGCGGGCAACAGGCGGATGCGAAGGAAGGCGTGATGTCGTTCCTGGAAAAGCGCCCGGCGAATTTTCCCGACAAGGTGTCGAAGGATATGCCGGCGTATTATCCTTGGTGGAGCGAGCGGAGGTATTCGTAGTTCTCTGAATCTTGCGCTGCCCCCCTCCCGTGCAGCAGCTTCGCTGCGCACGTACTCCCCCAAACGTAGTTTGGGGGAGACAGCGTGGCCGCTGCACGGGTGGGGGGTGGCACCAGCGTCTCCGATAAATCGACCCGCTTATCAATCCAACGCAATCGGCGCCGTCGTCGCGGCGTTTGCGTCATCGCGGCGGAATTCCCATAAGCTGCTGAAGAAGCGAAAGCCGAGCCACAGAATCGCGACGCTGATCGGGACCACCAACACGGCGTTCAAGATGCCGACCCATTGCGCCAAGAAGCCGTACATCAGCGAGCCCGGCGGGCCGCCTGCAACGTTGGCGAATTGCAGCATCGAGAGCACGCGCGCGCGATAGGCGTGAGGGGCTGCGACCTGGATCATGCCGCGCGTGACCGCCATCGCGACGCCCGAGGTCAAGCCCCACCAGAACATCAGGGCGGCGAAGAATTCGAACGGCAGCTCGAAATGCACGACCGCGAAGACGAAGAGATTGTTGAGCGACAGCAGCATCATTAGCCGGCCGGGGCGTTCGACCGGCGGCAGGCGCGAAAACAAGAAGGATGAAATCGTCAGCCCGAGCAGGAACGTCGTGATGACGAGCGACAGGCCGGCGGAACTGCCGTGATAGACGTCGCGCACCATCAGCGGAATGCCCACCATGAACCAACCGTTGAACAGAGGCGCGCCGAGCACCAGATAGAGAATAATCGTGCGCAGGCGTTCGTGTTGCCAGACGACGACGAAGGCTTCGCCCGTCACGTGCAGCCAGCGCGACAGCGGTGCCGGTTCGTTGGGCCGCATGGCATCGGGATTATCGACGGCTAGCCGCGACGACAAGATGCCGGCGATGGTGAGCAAGATCGCCTGAACGCAAAGCAGCGGCACGGCGCCGACGGTCGACGCCGATGCGCCGACAGCCGTGCCGAGAAGCTGGCCGCCGAAGGTGGCGGCTATCGACATCGCGACCGCGCGGGGAAGTCCCAATGATGGCGGCGCCACATGCGACAGCAACGAGTCGCGCGCGGGCATGATGAAGGCGGAAAATATGGACACCATGAACATGCACGCCGTCACGGCGAAGAATGTGAGCAGGTGCGAGGCCACGACGAGCGCGAGCAAGATGACAACGATCGCGGCGCCGAGCTGCAGCCGCGCCAGATAGGCGCGCAGGTCGCGCCCGTCCGCCGCCGCGCCGCCAAACAGCACCAAAATCATCATCGGCAGCGAGGCCACAGCCTGAGCGATGCCGACCCAGGCTTGATCTTCGTGCAACTCGTGAACGATCAGCCAAGGGAAGACGACCCCCATCATGCCGCCGGCTGCGAAATGGGCTGCGAGTGAAACGAGATAGGGCTGCAGGGAGCTGTCGCTGCGGACCGTCACGGGGTAACGTCCGCATCGTGTTTGAGCGCCGTGATCGTCCAAATTTTCGTGAACGTCAAAAGGCAGATCAGCACGATGGCCATCGAGCCTGCGGGGACCCAGGTGGCGTGACGGGCGCCGAGCGCGTCGACGACGAAGCCGATGCCCAGCGCGCCGACCGACATGCCGCCGGTGAAGCCGAGCTGGAAGATCGACATGATGCGGGCGCGATGGGCGGGCGGTGCGTGTTCCTGAACGATGGTGCGCGACATCGAAATCATGACGCCTGCGCCCAAACCCCAAACGAAGACGAGTCCGTAGATGACCGGCAAGGGCGTCTTGAAGCTGAGCAGAAACAGGATCGTGGTGCCGGTCGAGACCGCGAAGACGACCAAGCGTCCGCGATTGACGATGTTGCCCAGGCGGCTGATGGCGATCGAGGAGATGATCGAGCCGCTCCAGAAGGCGATCTGGGTCGACGAGATTTGCTGCACGTTGCCGCCGAACTCTTCGCGCAGGATGACCGGCAGCACGACAAGGAACGAGCCGATGAACAAGATGCCGATCGCGGCCGTCAGGATCGTGATCGGAAGCAGCGCGTAGGAGTTTGCGACCTCGCGCAGGCCGTCGGCGATACGCGCCAATACGCCCGAGCCGTTCGCTTCGCCTTCGGCGGCGTGGATGGCGGTCGGCATCAGCCGGTAAACGGTGTAGGCGCCGAAGAGTTGGATGACCGCTTGGAACACCATGATGGGCTCGGGGCCGATCTCGGCGGCAAATCGCGCCAGGAACATGCCTGCGATCTGTCCGAGAAACGTGATGCCGACGGTCGTGGTGACGGCGCGCTGAACGAAGGCGCGGCGGTCCGGGCCGATGACGTCGCCCAACATGGCTTCGCGCGTGGGCATGACGAAGGCGGTCACAAGGCCCATCGCCAGGCCGTAGACGAGCAACCATTCGTAGCGCAATGCGCCGGCGCCGACGACGGCTGCCAGCGCCAAAGGCGGCAGGGAGGCGAGGATGTGGCAGAGAATCAAAAGACGCCGCTTGTCGACTTGGTCGGCCAAGGCGCCGCCGAACAGCAGCAGAAACGTCGACACGATCGTGAGCGACGCCTGCGCCAAGCCGATCAAGTTCGGCGCGGCGTGAAGGACGGTCGTCACCAAATAGGTGAACATCACCATTTGGATGCCGATGGCGACGAACCATGCGCCGGCCCCCGAAAGGTACCAGTGAAACTGCGGTGGAGCGGTGGGTGGGGCGGACATGAGACTGTTAATCAATCGCGTCAATAGCGGGGCGTGGCACAGCGATATCAGGGGGAAGGGGGAGTCCCAAGGGCTTGAGCAAAATTTGCTGCCCAAAACTCCGGCAAGGGCCCGGCTTTCGCGGCGCGCGCCCAGGTTTGACGGCCCGCACGAACGTGGTAAGCGACACATCAGCCACGAATTTCTCTTTCATCGGACGGGGGCAAGCGGACAGTATGGGTCTGCTTCGCCAATCGCTTCGTTTGGGACTACATGACGCAAGTTGTTCTTGCCGTTTTGGGCTTTGCCTCGCTGCTGCTGTTGGTGAGCGTGCTGGTACCGGTGGCCAAGCGGCTGCAGCTGCCGTTCACGGTGCTGTTGGCGCTTGTGGGCGCCGGGCTCGGCTTTGCGCCCATGCAAGGCGAGGTCGGCGGCGAGTTCATGCACGTCATCATCGATTCGTTGAAGTCGCTGACGATTCCGCCTGAAGGTTTCCTCTACGTGTTCCTGCCGCCGTTGTTGTTCGCCGGCGGTCTGACGGTCGATGTGCGGCGGCTGTTCGACGATATCGCGCCGGTGTTGGTGCTGGCGATCTTTGCCGTGCTGCTGTGCATGGTGGCGGTCGGCACGGCGCTCAATCTCGTGACCGGCCAGGATTTGATTCTGTGCTTCTTGTTGGGGTCGATCGTGGCCACGACCGACACCGCGGCGGTGCTCGGCATTTTTCGCGATATCGGGACGCCGAGCCGGTTGTCGGTGATCGTGGAGGGCGAAAGTCTTTTCAACGACGCGGCCGCCATCGCGCTGTTCGTGGTGCTGCTCGGCGTGCAAACCGGCGCCCACGAGGTGAGCCTGTTTGAAGGCGCCGTCGAGTTCGGCAAGGGCTTCATCGGCGGCATCGTCCTTGGCTATGTGATGGCATGGATCGCGGGCTTTCTGATTTCGCAGATGCGCGGCGCGGCGGTGACGGAAATTACGATCTCGGTCGCCTTCGCCTATCTGACGTTCGTGCTGGGGCAAGATATTTTCAAAGTGTCGGGCATCATCGCGGTCGTCACGGCGGCCATGGTTTTTGCTTCCGACGTGCGGACGCGGCTTTCGCCGGGCACGTGGGAGACGTTGCTGATCACGTGGCGCCAGCTCGAATTTTGGGCGACATCCCTCATCTTTATTCTGGCGGCGATGTTGGCGCCGCGCATGCTGGGCAGCGTGGAATGGCTCGACGGCGTTGCGATCGCGGCGGTGTTTTTCTCGGCCCTTGCGGCGCGCGCCTTGGTGCTGTGGGGTTTCTTGCCCGCGCTGTCGTGGTTCGGCCTGTCGCAGCCGATCAGCAACGAATACAAGGCCGTGTTGTGCTGGGGCAGTTTGCGCGGCGCGGTGACGGTGGCGCTGGCGCTGCTCGCAGCCTCGCAGGTGGCGGGGACGGCCGGGGCTGACGGCGCGCTGGCGCCCGAGGCGCGGTTTATCTTCGTGATGGCGATGGGCTATGTGTTGGCGACGCTGTTTATCGCCGCGCCGACACTGCGGCCGCTGATGAAATTCCTGAAGCTCGACAAGCTGTCGCCGGAAGAGCGTTTGGTGCGCGACCGGGTGATGGCGCTGTCGCGCGGCCGGGTGCGCGAGGGCGTGACGCAGGTCGCCCATACGCTGGGCCTGGCGGGTGCGCTGGCGCCGCAGCATGCGCCGGTGCATGCGACCGAAGACAAGCCGGGACCGCTCAGCCGGGACGATCTCGTGCGTGCGGGCTTGATCGTGGTCGCCAACCGGGAGACGGAGCTTAGCCTCGAGTATCTGCAACGCGGTTTAGTGGGACGGCGCGTCGCCGAGCGCATGCGCGCGGACGCAGGCCGCGTGCTCGACGGCGTGCGGCAGTCGGGCAATGTGGGCTATTTGTCGGCGGCGCTGGGCAATCAGAAACAAAGTTGGCAGTTTCGCGCGGCGCTGTGGCTGCAACGCCGGTTCGGCCTCAGCGCGCTTTTGGCGCAAGAGATCGCCGACCGTTTCGAGCTGCTGCTCGTCAAGCAATTGATGTTGCGCGAGCTGCTGGCGTTTGCACAAGCCAAGGTCGCCGAGCTGATCGGCCAACACGCGGCCTTCACCGTGAAGGAAGCGATCGAAGGGCGCCTGCAAGCGATCAACGGCACGATCGAAGCGCTCGATCTGCAATATCCCGACTTCACGAAAGCGATGCGCACGCGCTATCTCGACCGGCTGTCGATCGGGCTCGAGGAAGCCGAGTATCGCGGTCAGCGCGACCAATCGCTGATCTCGGACGAGGTATTCGAGAGTTTGGAAGAAGACCGCCATACGCGGCGCGCGGTGGCGTCGGAACGGCCGCCGCTCGACCTTGGGCTGAAACTGACAGAGATGCTGAGTAAGGTGTCGATCTTTGCCGGGCTCAAGGAAGACCAGATCGCGCGCTTGGCGCAGACGCTGACGCCGGAGCTGTTCACGCCCGGCGAAAGCATCATTCGCGCCGGCGACCAAGGCGACAAGATGTATTTCATCGCGTCGGGTACGGTCGATGTGTTGGTGGTGCCGGATCCTGTGCGGTTGAAGAACGGCGATTTCTTCGGCGAGATGGCCTTGCTGAACGACAAGCCGCGCAACGCCGACGTGGTGTCGGCGGGCTACACGAACATGCTGGTGCTCAAACGCCGCGACTTCGACGCCCTGCTCAAGGCGCATGCGGGCTTGCGCGAGACGATCGAAGAAATGGCGCGCAAGCGCGAAGCGGAAAATACCAGGCCGATGACGCTGACGGGGACTTAGGGCCGCGGAAGAAATAGAAGGTCCTTGAAACGCCAAGAACGCCAAGATGCTCAGGCCAGCCGTCGGCCTAAGACGCGTTATCCGTGAAGCACTTTGGGCGCGTGCCGCGCCTTGTTGGCATTTAGAAGTCCAATTCGATGTTGAAGGTCAGGCAGAGCCTCTTGGCGTTTCAACTCTTACTCTTCTTCTTCGCGCCTGGTCCGTCGCAAGCATTCTGTTTATGTCCCCGTCACCCGTTCGGTCCAGCTTGAAAAGAGTTTGCCGACGCAGGCGCCGGTCGAATGGTCGGCGATGTCGCGGCGGGCGTTGATTTCGAGGTTACCGAAGGCGTCTTCAACCGCGACGCCGAGTCCGCCGGCGGCTTCGGCGCGGGTGGCGATTTCCTTGGCGAGGGCGCGGCAGGGATCGACTTGGCCATAAATCAAATAGAGCGGCGCCAGAAACAGGATTTGAGCGACGACGATCAGAAAGGCGATGGTGCGCATGGTGTCGTTTCCTTATCGCAGCGATTGTCAGCGGCCGCCGACGTCGCCGCCGTTCGACGGCGAGCAGGCGGCATAGCCTTGTTTCCAACCGACGCGGTAGCCCTCGCTCTCGCGCCAGAGGGCGTCGTCGCGCACGGCCTTGGAGGTCGGGGTGCCGGTGCTGCGGGCGGTTCCGGTGGCGCAGCCGTCGCTGAAACCGCCGGCGTAGTCGGGGTCATCGTCGAACTTGCCGGTGCCGCAGGCGGCGAGCGACAGAGCCAAAAGTGTAGAGATTGCAACGGTTTTGAGGCGCATGGGGGCTCCTGGACAACGCGGTGGCCGGGTGGGCGGACTGTCGAAACTGGCGGGGGATCGTACCACGCGTCCCAACCCGAAATTAACGATTTTTCGGTTAACTAACACAAGGTTTAGAGACGGCGTCAGTATCGCGCCGCCGGAATGTCATGTCCACAGAACAGGCCGACGACAACGTGAACGGCACGGAACTGCTCAATATGAAGACCTTGGCGGCGAACCGCACGGGGTTCGCGCGCACGGCGCTGTTCGACCGGGTGGCGGGTCTGCTGTTCGAGGGCGAGGGCGAGTTGACGCCCGATGTGCGGCTGCTGATCGACCAAATTTTGACGGGGCTGATCGCGCATGTGGAAACCGACGTGCGCAAAAAAGTCGCGCAACGGATTTCTTCGCTCACGAGCGCGCCGCACGAATTGACGAAAATGCTGGCCGTGGACGCGATCGAGATCGCGCGGCCGATCTTGCATCACTCGCCGGTGCTGACCGATCTCGATCTGATCGAGATCGTGAAAGAGGCGACGACGGATCATCGCGTGGCCGTCGCCAAACGGCCGTCGGTGCCGGCCGGCGTCAGTGCCGCTTTGGTGGCCACGAAGGACGCGCAGGCGGTGGTAGCGCTGTTGGCGAATATGGGTGCTGCGATCCCGCGGGCGGTGTTCGGCGATTTGGTGGCATTGTCGAAAGCGGTCGATTCGATCCGCAAGCCGCTGTTGTCGCGCAAAGACATGCCGAAAGACTTGGCGCATCAGATGTTTTGGTTCGTGGCGGCGGCGCTGCGCCATACGATCCTCGAGAAATTTCCCGTCGATGCGAAAGAACTCGACGCGATCCTCGCAGCCGTGCTGGCCGAAAAAGACGTCCAAGCCGCGCGCAAGCCTGCGACTAAGCCGCCGCCGTGGGGCATGGGTGAGGTGAATGCGCTGATCGCGAAAGCGAAGGCCGGCGACATTAACGGCTTTGCCTTGGCGCTGGGCAATTTGATCGGCGTGGCGCCTTCGATTGCGGCCAAGATCGTGTCGGACGTCGGCGGCGAGCCGCTGGCGATTGCGTGTAAGGCCGTGGGCGCGGACCGGTCGCAGTTCGCCACGATCTTTTTGCAACTCGATTACAAGCGCTTCGGCAAGGCACGGCCCATCAGCCATGTGCAGAACGTGACGAAGGTTTACGACGTCGTTCCGCGCGAGGCGGCACAAGCCACGGTTTCCTTGTGGAATGCGCAAGGCGCGCTAGCGGCGTAGTAAACGCGGCGGCGCAATTCGAGATAAATCCACCGTGGACGCTTAAACGCGAAGCAAGGCGCGTGGGCTAGAGTCGCGATTGGGATTGGTCCCACGAAATGGCAAACCGCCGGAAACGGCGCGACGCAAAGCTTCCGGTCCTTAAGCCGCGTCAATCGACGCGGACGGATGGCGGGGCTGCCGAACAGGAGACTTCGACTGATGTCGACCATGCGCGTAGTCGTCTTCGCCTCGCAAAAGGGTGGATCGGGTAAGACGACGCTTGCCGGCCATATCGGCGTGCAAGCGGAGTTGGCGGGGGCCGGACCCGTGGCGTTGATCGATACCGATCCGCAAGGCAGTTTGGCGAAATGGTGGAATTGCCGCGAGGCGCACACGCCGGCCTTCATCCATTCCGTGTTCACGAATTTGGTGCACGACCTCGACGAAGCGCGGGCCGCGGGCTTTAAGCTTGTCGTCATCGATACGCCGCCGGCCGTCACGAAAGCGATTTCGGAGGTCGTGAGTTTCGCCGATCTCGTCGTGCTGCCGACACGGCCTTCGCCGCACGATTTGCGCGCCGTCGGGCCCACGATCGACATTTGCGACGCGCGCAAGAAGCCGATGCTGTTTGCGCTGAACGCCGCGACGCCGCGCGCGAAGATTACGATGGAGGCGGCTGTCGCGCTGTCGCAGCATGGCACCGTTGCGCCGGTCACGATCTATAACCGCACGGATTTCGCGGCCTCGATGATCGACGGGCGCACCGTCATGGAGATCGAGCCCGACGGCAAGTCGGCGGAGGAAATTCGTCAGTTGTGGGAATACATCCATCAACGCTTGATGCGCATGGATGCGGTGTCAGGGGAGGCGGGCGAGTCCGTCGTGCAGGCGGGGCCGCTGTTCCGCAGCAAGACGGCGCAGGGCCGCGACGTGCCGGTGTTCGGCCGGCGCGCAATCTAAACCCGTTCCCTCTCGCGACCCATAGAGGCACCGACCCCCCATGTCGAAATTCGCATCGCTTACCGCGGGATTGCTGGCGCGCAAGGGCGAAGCCGAGCCGATCGCCACGCCGTTCGCCGACCAGCTGCTGACGCGGGTGGGCATGCCGGACGAGGCGGCCGATGTTCGGGCGCTGACGCCGATGCCGCGTCCGCACGTGCATACGCATGTCGAGCCCGGCATCGTGAAAAAGCCGCCGCCGGCCAAGCCGCTCAACGACTCCGTTACCTCCATCTTCGGCACCTTCGGCAAGCGCAGCGCGCAGGAAATTGCGCGGGCGCGTCAGGACTCGCCGCTGGACATTCTGCGTGCGCCGCTGCCTGCGCCGGTGCTCGCGCACGACGAAGAAGAACATACCGACTCGCACTGCGGCACCTGTCCCGGACCGTCGGCGGAGGATGGGGCGAAGACCTTCCACGTCAATCTGCGCATGAAGCGCCGGCGCTTCGTGAAGTTGAAACTGTCGGCGGC
>JAIOQG010000266.1 GCA_021413465.1 Alphaproteobacteria bacterium
CCTCGCCGGTTCGACCGACATGGGCAACGTCAGCCATCGTGTCCCCTCGATCCACCCCATGATCGCCGTCTCTCCGCCCAGCGTCGTGATGCACAACGCCGAATTCACCGCCTATGCCAACTCCGAACGTGGCGACCAAGCCATCGTCGACGGCGCCAAGGCGCTCGCCATGACGACGCTCGATTTCTTCGCCAGCGCCGCCTTGCGCGACGCCGCCAAAGCCGACTTCGCCAAAAGCCGCGATCTCTCGAAAGCCGCCGTCGGCTCCGCCTTCCACAAAGACGGCGTGTTGCTGGGCGGCGCCTGCGGCTGCAGCTGACCGCGGATTTGCCCGCTCTCGCAGGTGCAAAAAACGCCCCCCCTCAGCAAACCGTAACAGCGTAACATTGGCGGAATTTGGCCATTTAAACCGCAACGAAAGCGTAACACTGTTGCGGTTCATCCGTAACATCTCCGGCGAATTTCCTGTCGTGAGCGATGGCGAAAACGATAAGAACAAAAATAGAACATGATCGCGTCAAAGGCAAGAATTTCAGCCGCCAGCCCTCACGTACTGTTGAAGCGGTGCCCGCTAACCCACACGCATCGCGTCTCGCGGCGGCGCTCTTGCACCGTCATGATCAACCCCTACCTTGGGGAGGTTTCATGCGTCGATATTTCGTTCCCGCGCTCGCTCTGCTGGCGACGATTTCCGCGTTGTCGTCGGCTGCGCAAGCTTGCCCGCCCGCGGGGTGGGATCGCGCCAAGCTTGAGCAGCTCAAGAGCAACTCGTTCGAGATCGCAGACCGCGCCGAGCGCGAGCGCTTCGCCGAGGGCGTGATCGCCTGCGTTGCCTCCCCCGACCCGTATCTACGCGATGCCGTCGCCTTCGAAGCGCTGTCGCACATGCTGCGCGCCGACCAGCTAGGCGTCGAGGTTCGTCTGCGCATCGCGCGCGACCTGCTCGGCCGCTTGCACAGCACGCAAGCCGAAGGTTTCGAAGCACCTTTCGCGGCACTCACGCTCGCCGAGATCGTGCGCGCCGACGGCAAGCATGCCTACATGTCCGACGAGCTGCGCCGCGCGATCATCGACGCCGCCGTCGCCTATGTGAGCGCACTCAAGGACTATCGCGGCTTCGACGAACGCGAAGGCTGGCGTCACGGCGTCGCGCACGGCGCCGATCTGCTGATGCAAATCGCGCGCAACCCGAACGTCACCGACCGCGCCAGCTTCGCCAAAATTCGCGACGCCGTCGCCGCGAAAGTAGCGCCCGCAGGCCACTTCTACATCTACGGCGAACCGGAACGGTTGATGGTGCCGATCGTCATGTTGGCGCAGCGCAAGCTCTTCACCGAGGCCGAGTGGACCGCCTGGCTCGAAACCCTCGCGAACCCCGCCCCGCTCGCCTCATGGGACGAAGGATTCAAATCCCAAACCGGCTTAGCCAAGCGCCACAACACGCAAGCCTTTCTCTCCGCCGTGTGGCTGAACGCCCGCATCAACAAAAACGCCGACGACGACGTGATGTTATCCGGCGCGGAAGCAGCGTTGCGCCGGGTGCCCTAGAAGCAGACGCGCAGGAGAAGGGGATTGAATAAAATTCTCCTGGACGCAATGGTGCGCGCTCTGCAATTTCGACGCTGAGCCCAATTTCTTCACGCGGCTCGATACTGTAATCGCTGGGCGGTGTCATGCTAGTTTGGTTCGATCCGGGCCATTGGAATGCAGCCGTTGAGTTCGTCGATGTCATCGGCGGAAAGCGTTTATCCAATTTCACTGCCACCAACTTCGGTGATACGATCAAAACCGTGTGCATCGAGTTGATCGTTGGTCCGGGCGACAACCCTCCACTACGAGACCGCACAAAATTCGAGCCTGAACACGAAATGTGGGACCTCAGTCTGGTTTTGGACCCGAAT
Organism: Alphaproteobacteria bacterium; assembly: GCA_021413465.1. Lineage (GTDB taxonomy): Bacteria > Pseudomonadota > Alphaproteobacteria > Micropepsales > Micropepsaceae > SZUA-430. The sequence goes on from JAIOQG010000266.1 coordinate 1,902, forward strand.
AAGCTCTCCGGCTCCAACGAAGAAATCAATTGCTACATTGCAGATCGGATCGTCGATGGTCTGCTCAAATCCGGAAAAAACCGCAAAATCAAAAACTTCTCGTACAAGGAATTTGCGAACGAGCTCGGCGACTACATGCGGAAATGTATGGCCAAGCGCGTCTCGCTGGAATCTTAACTAGCGATCATCTCACCACGCCCCTTCCGCGTCCTACCCTTTGGGAATTCCACAGATTTCAGTGACAATCCAGTGCTGTCAGCGAGATGACATCACGGCAATAGATATCCTGTCGCCGCATCTCTCTGACCCTAATTTATGTGCCTTCCTTGTGCTTGCGAGCCAACCCAATGACCACCAAAAACAGATCACCGCTGAGGTCAAGATTCGACTTTGACCGGCAGGATAAGCGCGAGATGGAACTAGAATATTTTCATTCGTTTCAGTTCCTGGAACGCGACATCAACTCCACAGACTTTGTCCAGGCTGAGGCCCCCGACTTTCGCTCCGTCGAAACCGAACGATCGATTGGCGTGGAAGTTACGCGGCTGTTTAGACAATCAGCGCGCTTGGACGTGGAATCGACCAAGGACCGAATTGTCGAAGAGGCCCGCAATATCGCGATGGCTATGACCCTCCCCCCCGCCGATGTGACGTTTTTCTTCAGTTTTGAGGGAAAGATATCTGCGAAGCGGCGGCGGCGGATTGCCGACGCGACAGTTCGTTTTGTTGCCGATCACATGCCGCCCTTCGGAAGCTACAGCAACTTCGATGGTCACCCCGGCCAACCACGGGAAGTTGACCTCATTCTGGTCAACCGTGTGCAGCCTGGACCGCAAGGACAGTGGCGGTGGCTCGAAGCGGGAATGGTCGAACGCGATCCTTCCGTGATGATTTGTGAAGCAATCGCGCGCAAGGAAAGCAAGTTGGACGAATATCTGTCGTCTTGCCGCGAGTGTTGGCTGCTATTAGTGGCCGATTCATTTCGGCCATCTGGAAAACTCGCGATCGACGAATCTTGGATGCATCGCCAGTTTGAATCGTCGTTCGCTCGCACGTACTTCCTCGATTTTGGCCGTGGCCACTTGCACCGACTTTCGACTTCGGCGGGAGACCAGCACGAGGTGACCTGCCCGGATGAGCCTTAGCTCGCGTGCAAAAGAGCGGGCTGGAAGCCCGCGTTCCCAGGAAGTGCGTTCATTCAACGCCTTTCCCATAATTTCCCACGAATGCGCCGGGGTTGACACCAATTTTAAAGATTTCTACCCTTGAATGAGTACAGGAAGAAAACACCATGAGCCTCAACATCAAGGACACCAAGACCGACAAGCTGGCGCGCGAAGTGGCGGAGCTGGCCGGCGAGTCGATCACCGAGGCGATCCGCCGCTCGCTCGAAGAGCGCCGCGAGAAACTGAAGCGGCAACGCAAGCGCCGCAGCCTCGCCGAGGAATTGGATGAGATCGGTGCGCGCTGCGCGGCGCTACCCGACCTCGACAAACGCTCGCCGGACGAAATCCTCGGTTACGACAAAAAAGGCTTGTGGCGCTGATGGTCGTCGATTCGTCGGCGCTGCTGGCGATCCTGCTCGGCGAACCGCGCCATCGCGCCATGACGAAGGCGTTGGAGCAAGCGGACGAAAAGCGCATCTCGGCGGTGAACTTCGTCGAGGCATCGGTCGTGATCGAAACGCGCAAGGGCGCGGCGGGATTGATCGAACTCGACCGCCTCATCGAATTGAGCGGCATC
>JAIOQG010000341.1 GCA_021413465.1 Alphaproteobacteria bacterium
TTCCGGCAAGCCCAATGACCGCCGCAGCAACTGCATCAACCCCTGCACGATACGCGGGTGCAGCCGCTTGCCGCGCTTGCCGAAAAACACGGGGCCACTACGCCCTTCGTTGAACGGGCACAGCTTCATTTGAATGCGACACGAACGGCCGCCTTGCTGTGGCAGGTGTTACGCCAACTTTCACTGGACGGATCACAGCTGCGAGTCGAATACGGCCCTTCGAAAATTACAATTCGACAATGTCATTCTCTTCGGCATTTGGCATGTTGATTTGCGTACCGCGAGCGTTATCTCACTTGATTGCGCAAGCGCGGAAATCGGTGCCGCGATGAAAGGATCAGCCTGGTGTCGACAGCGACAAGGCCACTGGCTCTGGTCATCGGAGCCGGCGGCGGTATAGGCCGAGCGGTCGCGGATCATTTGCGCAGCAACTGTAACGATTGCGATGTACGCGGTTTCACGCGCGAGAGCGAGCCGCCGATCGATCTGACTCTCGAGACAAGCATTGAAGAGGCGGCGCGGTCTGTTTCGAATGGCGCGGCGGAGATTTGCTTGATCTTCGTCGCCACTGGATTCTTGCACGACGATGCGTTCGTGCCCGAGCGCAGCTTGGGGCAATTGAACCGCGAACACATGCTCAAGTCGTTCGAGATCAACGCGATCGGACCAGCATTGGTCATGAAGCATTTTTTGCCGCTGCTGCCACGCTCGGGTAGGTCTGTCTTTGCCGTTCTGTCTGCCAGAGTGGGCAGCATCGAGGATAATCGTTTGGGCGGATGGTACAGTTACCGAGCGTCGAAAGCCGCGCTCAATCAATTGGTGCGCACGTCCGCGATAGAGCTTAAGCGTACGAAGCCCGAGGCGATTTGCGTGGCGGTGCATCCCGGCACGACGGACACCCCGCTCTCGGCGCCCTTCGTAAAGTCGGGGCTCGACGCGCAGTCGCCCGGCCCCGTCGCGGAACGATTGGTTGCGCTGCTCGGCAGGCTGTCAAAGAGTGATAGCGGCTCATTCCTCGACTACAGCGGCGCGACAATTCCTTGGTGAAGTGATCCAACGGATACAAGCGTTGCGTATCTACATGATGATGAAACTCCAACAACACCCGGCTCGCTCATGAACGCCATCACGCCCGCCCGCGACTTTCAAAGTTCCGTTTCTGCCTTCGCGCCATTGCGCCCCTCGCGCGCGGAAGCTGAAGCCGCCGTCGAGACCCTTTTACGTTGGACGGGCGACGACCCGCTGCGCGAGGGATTGCGCGACACGCCGGCGCGCGTGGCGCGTGCGTTCGAGGATTGGTTCTCGGGTTACGCCACGGATCCGGAAGATTATCTGACGCGCACGTTCGAAGAAGTTGAAGGTTATGACGAGATGGTGGTCTTGCGGGGGATCCGCTTCGAGTCGCATTGCGAGCATCATTTGGCACCGATTATCGGGCACGCGCATGTCGGATATCTGCCGTCGAACCGCGTGGTCGGAATCTCGAAGTTGGCGCGGGTGGTGGACGGCTATGCGCGCCGCCTACAGGTTCAGGAAAAAATGACGGCGCAGATCGCCCAGTGCATTCAAAAGGTTTTGGCGCCGCGCGGCGTTGCGGTGGTCATCGAGGCGGCGCATCAGTGCATGACGACGCGCGGGGTGCACAAACCGGGGGTCGGCATGGTGACGAGCACGATGCTGGGCGCCTTTCGCGATGATCCGATGTCGCGGCGCGAGTTCTTGGCCGTGATCGGGAATACCTCTGCACGGCAGGAAAGTTGAACATCATGGCGGGACGATTGCTTGCAGTCATGATCATGGGATTCACTTTGTCGGCTTGCGCCAGTAGACCCGAGTACGAAGGCAAGGCGCCGTCTCAAACACTCATTCTGGAAAAGACGCTGGTTGGCCGGACGACCGGCGACGGCGCGTTCGTGAACAGCATTACGGGCGGCGAAACAAAATTTTCGGTCGTGATCGACGGCACATGGGACGGAAAGATTCTGACCCTTGTCGAAGATTTCACATACACGGATGGGACAAAAGAACGAAAGACTTGGCGCCTGACCAAGAGTGCGGAAGGACAGTATCGAGGGGTGCGCGAAGACGTGATCGACGCCGCCGACGTAACGCAAGACGGGACCGGAGTTCGCTTGGACTATCGCGTCACGTTGACGACCGGGCTAGGCGATATCGACGTTCGCTTTCAAGATCTTCTCTATCTGGAGGCAGACGGAACAATTGCGAACAAGGCGGTCGTGTCGAAGTTCGGGCTGCGCGTGGGGCGCGTTCACATTACGATGCGTCCAGGCACGCCGGGATCATGAATTCGCCGGCGGCCCCTGGACGAACCAAATTCAATGTTAATGCGATTTTTGCTTTCGCAGTCTTTAAATTTGCGGTAGCTGACTTGCGGATAGAACATTCTGGAGCAATTGGGTCGTATGAACAAAGATTCTCAGTCGGATGCGGCGGGCGCGAGCGTTGACGCAAGTAACGGCAAGTCACTTTTGAACTCGGCAGTGCGGATTGTAGATGCCTATATTCGCGGTAACCAAATTCCCGCCAGCGAAGTGCCGACAATGATCCAGAATGTGTTGACTGCCCTGTCAAACTTGGCAAGCGGATCTGCGCCGGCGACAGGTCATAAGCCGCCGGTGCCGATCAAGAAGTCGATCGGCGACGATTTCATTATCTGTCTGGAAGACGGCAAGAAGCTCACGATGCTGAAACGTTACTTGCGTTCTCAGTACGACATGTCGCCAGAGGATTATCGCAAAAAATGGGACTTGCCGCCCGACTATCCAATGGTAGCGCCGGCCTATGCGCGCCTGCGTTCTAATTTTGCCAAGAAGATCGGTCTCGGACGCATTCCTGTTGGCCAGACCGGCGCAGGCCGGACGCGGCGGAAGGCTTAAATTTCGCTGCCCGCGAGCCGGTACTGAGTGGGCGCGCTATAGCGATTTTTGAAAGCGGAAGATCGGCGTGACAGACCAAGTGTCGCCGGTCTTGCTTTCCAGCGTCGAGATCGCGACGTTCGCCTGCCCTTCGACGCTGATTGTGACGCCGCCGCCGAAGCTGTAGGCGGGGATCACGCGGAAGCTGAACACTGCGTCTTCGCGATCGCCTCCGGGGAAGTCTAGGTACTCGCTGAGTTCGAGCTTAGGCGCCAGCGTGAGCGCGAGCCCGTCAGTAAATCGTTGCACATACTCGAATTCCAGCTCGGCGAAATAGCGCGCGAATAGATGTGGCGTGGAGGCGACATAGCCGCCGGCGAACGACGCTTGGCAAAGGCCGGGCTGCAAGCTGTCGAATAGGTTCGCTGTAAAGCGGTTTTTGATGCGCAGGTCGTAGGTGTTTAACCCCACGAGAAAGTCGTCGAAGCCCGGAACAAACACATCGCGCGTCTTCCATTCGCCGAGAAACGACCACGCGCCGGTATTCAGACCGAGCGCTACCTCGCCGCGGAGAGCGTCCGAGTTGGAAAAATCGAATGCGGTGAAACGGTCGGCGGTGGCGCCGATCTCCAATTTACCTTCAAACAAGCCGTAAAGAACGCGGAGCGAGGCGCGAAACTCCGGTGACATGGTTTCGTCCCAGGCCTTCGGCCGGTCGCCGCGAAAGGCGATCTCGGTCCAGCCGGCACGAACACGGGAAGACGCTTCAAAGACGGTTGCATTGCCGGGCGCCGGCTCGGTTGGTCGCAATTCTTCGGCGCGCACTGCACTTGAAATCAGTCCGAGGCCCGCGGCTACGAGCGCCCCAGACCAGATATTCCACCCCATCCGAGCCCCCCAGCTCAACCCCCGATAGTCCGGCAGTCAGGGCGTTCGTATCATTGGAACAGGAGGACACTGATGCCTTCGCGGTCACACTGGCCCCGAAAAACAACATAAGTGTTTCGGCTAACGGGCTGCGTGCACCTTATCCAACGCGCGTGGCTGCAGGGATTGAGGGGGTACGGTTAAGAGGCGGATCGCGACGCGTCCGCCGCTTCGCCGAGATTTGCGCAACCCGTGCGGGCGCAGTGTCGAAAATTCAGGTGGAGGCCCGTGGACAATCTCGCTTGAAGCCTCAATGTGCGCGCAACCACCTCGTCGGCTCCGCATGACCTTACCGATTTTGCTAGAGATTTACCGGGCGCATGCGATGCGCAACCTCCTGGTTGGGATTGCGATTGCGGCAGCGCTGGCAGGCTGCGCGACGTCGCCCCGGCGAGCAGGTGAGATATCGAACTCTCGCGCCTTGGCGGAGGCGGACCCGATACGGGCATGCGAGACGGCGATCTACCATTCTCCCGCGCGCGACAATGATGTGATGCTTCGCTGCGCGACCATCTTGGATGTTTGGCAATAGGCGCGGCAAAAGCTGCTTTTCCGACTGCGATGATCGTCGTTGGGATCGACTGCAGCGCGGCTTCGGCTGTGCATGCGGCGGCGCATTCAAGCCGAATTTTCAAAGCTAACAGAGCGCATTCAGTTTTGTCACCATCGCGGCCGCTTGGCGCCCGGCATCAAAATTTGCATGTGCCGCTTCGACTGCCGCCCGCGACCATGGATCGAGGAGTTTGCGTTTCAGAAGTACGAGCGTCACCGCATCCACGATGGCGGCCGGGTTTTGCGCGCCGACGATGATGCCATTGCGGTGATGGGTGACGACGTCGCGGCAGCCGGGCACATCGGTGACGATGCAGGGACGGCCCATCGCCATGGCTTCCATGACGGCGCGCGGCAGGCCTTCGCGGTACGACGCTTGAACCAAGAGGTGGCTCTGTTTTATCCAAGGGCGCGCGTCATCTTCATCCGCAAAATGCTCGAGCCGGCCGTCCTTTACCCAGCGCTCCAAATCAGTGCGGCGGACGGCGCGGGGGCCCTTTTCGAGGTCGCCAACGAGGAGAAAGCGCACATCGAGCTGCTGGGCTTTGATGCGGCGCGCGGCTTCGGCGAATTCGTATACGCCTTTGTCGCGCGACAAGCGCGAGACCATGACCAGCGTTAGTGGACCTTCGGGAAGAGGCACGGGCCTGTAGGCGTCGAGGTCCACACCAACGCCGGGCATGACGTGAATGCGATGTGCACTGCGCTGCATGAAGTGTTTGACGAAGAACGCGCGATCGTCGCGATTTTGCACGATGAGCGCATCGGATAGCGCGCACGGAAAACTGTAGAGAAAATCGAACCCGATCCGCGCGATGCGATGTTTCCACTCTCGCCCGCCGGTGTAAGTGAAGCGCAGACCATCGACCATAGCGATGCGCCGATCGACGCCGGCAAGGCGCGCAGCCAAGGCACCGAAGACATTGGGCTTGAGACCGAAGGACAGCACCACGTCGGGACGTTCGCGCCGTAACACGCCAAATAGGCTCCAGAGCGTGCGCGCAACGCGGAACGGACTGAGACCGGGCCGCGTGGGCGGCAGGATCACGCACCTTGCGCCCAGCGCCGCCAGATGACATTCGGCGCGCACATCCGCGGGCTGGGAAGCACAAACGACATCGAAATCTTGGCTAACTAGTTCCTTAATGAGCGGCGTGCGAGAACTGTATATCTCAGCGGCACTGTTGCCGAGAATGAAGACCTTGCGCCGGCGCGTTGGCACTGCAACGCGCCGTACAAGCGCTCGCTGCGCGCGATGCTTTGGAACATCGTCCCAATGGCGTTGTCGCGCGAAGATGCCCATTCGATCGCCCACACTACCCATCATGCGCCGCGCTCTCCGTCGCGAATCAG
>JAIOQG010000342.1 GCA_021413465.1 Alphaproteobacteria bacterium
TTGGAAGTCATCGACCACTTTGGCGTGGCGTTTAGTTTCCGCGGAGGCTGCGGGGCGCAGGGCAGCGAGAGCCGCTTGGTTGCCGCGGTTTTCGCGCATGGCGGCACCGATGGCCGATTCGTATTCGCGCGCGTCTTGGTAGTTCATGTAAAGCGGATGGTTGGCGTCCCAGAATTTTTGCAGCAAGGCCAGCTTCTCCGCTTCGCTGCACAACCGAGCAGGCAAAGGCGGAATTTGAGCGTCGCGCACTTCGACCGCGGGCAGTTGAATGCCGGGTCCGGATTCGACAGGCGGGTTGCTGCCGATGACTTCGATCTCCTTCTTCGGCGGAGCCTTTGGAGCGCAGTTGCGTTCCGGCTTGGCCGCAAGCGCCGCAGCCTTGGCGTTGACGGATTTGTGCATCCACTGGCGCGCTTGGTTTTAGTTGGACTTGTCCCAGAAGTTATCGCTCGTCGAATCGTAGTCATTCAACATGTCGCGGCCGAGGTCGTTTGTGTTCGCGTTCTTGAAGGCGATGTAGCTGCTTTTGAGCGAGACATACTTGTCGTTCAAGGCGGTCGCGCGCGCTTTGAAGGCGTCGATCATCATCTGGTCGGGCTGCTTCGGCGGGGCGAACGGCGGCAGGCAATATGATTTCTGAAGTTGGTAGTTGCGCGCTTCTACGGCGAGTTCCTGCATCTGTTGCCGAAGCTGCTTGAGTTCGGTCGTATAAGGATTCTCAGCCGCCCATGAGGGCGACATGGCGCCAAAAAAAGCGAGCATGGCTAACGTTGCGCGCGTGGCAAACGCAATTCGATCCCGTTTCCGCATTGCCCTGTTCCCCGCGTTGCGAATCACTTTGAATTCAAAGCGTGGCGGTGCGGGTGCGGCGACGCATGATGCAAACGCACTATGGGTGTTGCAGTTTTAGGCTTTCAGCAGCAGTGAAACGAGTTCTGCCTGACGGTGTGTGCCCGTTTTGCAATAGATCGACTGCAGCTGGTTGCGAGCGGTATTGCGGCTGAGTGCGCGGGCCTTCGCAAAGCTCGCCAACGTGCCGCCGTGCACCAGATGCGCGGCAAGTCGCGTCTCAGCCGGCGTGAGTGCATAGACCTTCGCCCACTTCGCTTGCAATTCCGTGACTTGGGTATCGATGCGTTCGAGCATGAACGCGAGACCTGCGGATTTAAGGTTCGTGTCCAACCAGCGCACGATGTCGCGCAGGCGATCGGGCATGCCGGGATAGGTGTCCGCATAGTGCCGCGTATGCTCGGCCGCGACATATTCCGATTCCACAGCCTGCGCGAACTCTGGATTGCTGGCCACAGTATGTCCTCCCGCGAATCAGGAGTAGAATAGCATTGCGATCGACAGAGCCGGGATGCCGTCATGACATCGTCAATTACACACACGATTGGTCTGCACATCGAGAACGTCTCCCTGCCGCGGTCGCGCCTGCCATTCGCACGAGCGGGGCGGGCGATTTCGATTGCGATTAATCGCGCCATCGAACGGACAACGGTCGCCGGTGCCGTGCGGGCGCAGGAATCGGGCGACGGCGCGCGGTTGGCACGCTACCTCGCGCGCGGCAGAGCGATGCACGCGCGTTTCGATCGCCCCTCGCCAACGCAGATGAGCGTGGCGCTGTCCGGAACTCAGATTGTTTCGTCGAGCCACGTCCGATCGGCGTGGATGCGGCCCGACCAAATCGACGAGGGCGCCGTTCTCGTTTATGTGCACGGCGGGTCGTTCATCGCCGAGCGCAGCCCAAAACTGACGGCGTTGATTGCGCGTATCGCGAAATCGGCACGATTGAACACTTTGATGGTCGACTATCGTTTGGCGCCGGAACATCCTTGCCCCGCCGCGGCCGACGATGTCGAAGCTGCGGTTCGCGATTTGATTGCGAACGGCCAGGCGCCCGATCGTGTCGGCATCGTTGCGGAATCTGCCGGCGCGTCCATCGCGCTTGCCGCAACTTCACGATTGCGAGCGTCGGGATTGCGTTTGGGGGCCGCTTGCCTGTTGTCGCCGTGGACCGACCTGGCGTTGACGGGGCGATCCGCCGCTGCCCGCAGCATTGCGGGCGACAGCCCGATCAGTATGGAATCGATGGCGATTTGCGCGCATTTTTACCTGCAAGGTCGCAGCCCGCTCGATCCGATTGCGTCGCCGGTCTATGGGAATTTAGACGACTTGCCGCCGTTGCTCATTCACACGAGCAAGACAGACTCTTTGCATGACGATGCCTGTCTGCTGGCGGACCGGACGCATGAAGCGGGATGCGCCGTGACGCTTCGGGTGTGGTCGCGCGGCAGCCACGTCTTCGAGAAGCTTTTCGACCAGCAGAGCGAACGTGCGATCGCCGACGTTGGCATGTTCTTCCGCGAGCGTCTTGGCGTTGCACGCCGCGCGCGCCCCGGCTGACGCGAATATTTCACGAGCCGCTGGGCAGGCGCAGTATCATCAGCGTCGATGTCGCGTTTGCGAAGAGACGGTTGTTCTTATCGACCAATTTCGCTTCCGCGGTTACGATTTCGCGGCCGCGGGTAACGACTTCGGCGGTGGCGGTCAGGCGGCCGGATTTTGCCGTGACCGCGCGGTGATATTTGAGTTCGAGGGTCAGCGTCGTGAAACCTTGCCCTGCTTTTAAAGTCGAGTGGACAGCCGAACCGAGCACAATGTCGATGACGGTTGCGATCACGCCGCCGTGGACGGTGCCCATGGTGTTGTAGTGGAACTCCGCGGGATCGAAGCCGATCGCGACTTTGCCCTTTTCAACCTGCAGGCCGTTGACGCCGATGAGGCTGCCCACGGGTGGCGGCGGGATGCGCCCTTCGGCCATGGCGCGGAGAACATCGAGGCCGGATTGGCCCACGGCGGCCGCGGCCAAGGCGGCGGGATCGTGCCAGGTATAGGTGCGTTCGTTTTTCATTTCCTTCAGATCACCCTATTCTGCCGTCGACGCTGCGGATTCATGGCCGCTCCTGGCGTTGATGGCACGGCCGTAAGGCGTCCTCAACCTTCAGGGTGGCATGGTGCACGCGCAAGGAGCCCCGTGGTGCAAGCGCTATTCATCGGCCAGACCTATATCGATATCACGTTCCTCACGGACTATATCCCGAAGGGCGACGAGAAAACCGTGGCGCGCGACTATGCGGTGGCGTTCGGCGGCAATGCGGTGACGGCGGCGTTTGCCTGCGCCAAGCTTGGCATCGTACCTGACCTTCTGACGACAATGGCCGACGATTGGCTGGGGCGCATGTTCACCGACATGGCGCAGACCTACAAAATTCCGGTTCATGCGCGCAAAGTGGCGCGATCGTCGTTGTCCTTCATCATGCCGGACGGCGGCAAGCGTGCGATCGTGCGCTGCCGCGACGACCATTACTTGCACCCGTTCCCGAATCTAAACTTGGACGGTTGCCGCGCGTTGCACATTGACGGTCACCAGGGCGATGCCGCTTTGCACTATGCGAAGCTGTGCCGCGCGCAGGGCATTTTGGTTTCTTTCGACGGTGGCGCGGTGCGCTCGAATACCCGAGAACTGCTTTCGTATGTCGACGTTGCAATCGTCAGCACCTTGTTCTGCGATCAGTTGGAAATGAACGCGACGCAGGTTTTGGATTTTCTGCGCGAGAAAGGCTGCAAGGTCGGCGGCATCACGCGTGGCGAGCGCGGGCTATTGTGGTACGGCGAAGACCGGCTCACGCACGAACTTGATGCGCTGCATGTGCCCGCGGAGCGTGTCATCGACACCAACGGCGCAGGTGACCTGTTTCATGGCGCCTATGTCTATTCCTGGCTGAACGACCCCAAAGCGCCGTGGGAGCGCCACTTCCGTTTTGCGCGCGCGGCGTCAGCCTATGGGGTGCAGCATTTGGGCAATGAGGCACGATTGCCACGGCCCGACGACGTGATTGCCACAGCGAGGTCGTTCGGGGATTTGCTTTCGTAGGCCCAGTTTGTCGTTTTTTTTTGGCAGACCCGCCTTGAACATACTGGCTGAATGACAATTTGTCAGTTATGAATTATCCCGATGCGGCGGTCCTTGGCCTTGCGGAGAGAAATCGATGTCTGTTGCGGAAACCTATTTGCCCGAAGTAGCGCCTGCGTTTGAAAAGGCTGTCGATAACAAGCCGTTTCAGTTTCGACCCTTCAAGGCACTGCAGGCGCTGGGCCGCCTGTTCAAGGACAAAGAGGACACGGCACAGGTGTTCGAGATCATGCGCCATCTGTCGGGGCGGTCGGTTCCGAACGGGTATGCGCGGCTTCTAAAGACGCCGGCCGGCGGCGCGATCGCGTTTCGGCATCAGGAAATCGCCGAGATTTTGTCCGATCGCGCGTATCTCATGCGTCTGCCCGAAGGCAGCGTTGGGCGCGCCTATTTGAATTTCACGACGACGGAGAATATTTCCGCGCAAGGTTTGATCGAGGAAAGCCGCAAAGGCGTCGACGACGGGATCGACAGTGCACATCCTTACGCGTGGTACGGGCGGCGGATGCGCGACGTGCACGACCTTTGGCATGTGCTGAGCGGCTATGGTCGCGATGCGCTGGGCGAAGCGAGCTTGGTTGCGTTCTCCTATGCGCAAACAAAATCACTGGGATTTGGATTTATTGCCGTCGCCGGTGCGGCGAAGTTGCGCCAGGAAGTGCCAAGTCTGCCGAGTTTTAGAATTGTCTGGGAAGCCTATCGCAACGGCCGCAAGGCGGCGTGGCTGCCGGGCGAAGATTACGTCAAATTGCTCGCCGAGCCGTTGAGTGCGGCCCGCGCGCGGTTAAACATTGCGCGACCCACGGCTTATGACGCGGTCCCGGCCGACGTGAAAAGCGCGCTCGGCGCATCTATGGTTGCGGCCTAAAACAGCCGCTTGCCTTCTACGGGTTTAGCGTTTCACAGTCCTTCGCGACCGACATTGCGAAGGACACCATGTCTTATCAAACCATCACCTATGAAACGCAGGCGCCCATTGCGCTGATTACGCTCAATCGGCCCGAGCGCCTCAACGCTTGGCTGCCCAAGATGAGCGAAGAGATGGCGCATGCCATCGAAGGCGCGAACGACGATCGTTCGATCGGGGCGATCGTTGTGACCGGCGCGGGGCGCGGGTTCTGCGCCGGAGCGGACATCGAACACACATTTAAATCGCGGCTCGACGGGCGCGATCCCGGCGCCGACACGGGCGGTGGGCAAGGCGGGCTGCCGCGAGGGCTCGATTGGATCGGCTTGGTGCGTAAATCCAAGCCTCTGATCGCGGCCGTGAACGGACCGGCGGTTGGCATCGGCGTCACGATGATTTTGCCATTTGACGTGATCGTCGCGTCGGAGCTTGCGAAGTTCGGGCTCGTGTTCGTCAAGATGGGCATCGTGCCGGAGCTGGCATCGAGCCACTTCCTCGTCAGCCGCATGGGTTGGGGGAAGGCGAGCGAATTGATGTTGACCGGGCGCCTGATGGACGGACGCGAGGCACACACGTATCGCCTTGCCGACCACGTGGTGGAACACGACGGCTTAATGGCGAAAGCATTCGAAATCGGCAAAGCGATTTCGGCCAATCCCGATCCGATGCTGCGGATGACGAAAGACCTGCTAACCATGAATGCGTGCGAGCAGGACATGACATTGGCGCAGGCGCGAGAAACGGACTACTTGCGCGCGTGTTGGACCCTGCCCGAGCACCAGGAGGCGGTTGCCGCATTTTTGGACAAGCGGCCTGCCCGTTTCAGATAGCAGCGCGATGTCATAGTATCGGTCAGCGACCGCTCGAGGCCGCGCCCAATGCTTGGCCATGGGGCCACGGAGTTTAGAATGCAGGACGTATCCATTGTTGCAACGGCGAGCACCTTACCCGAGACCGTCATTTCCAATCGGGAGATCTGCGAACGGTTGATTGCCGGTGCCAAAGCGCGCGATGCCTACGATGCGGAAGCTGCGGAAACGGCGCGGACGCGGGCGGACCTGATTGAACAAAAGACGGGCTTGCGGGCGCGGCGGTTCTTCACGGCGGAAGATACGCCCGTAGAAGTCGGGACGACGTTACTTGAGAGAATGATGCCCGATGACGCATGGGCGACGCTCGATGCGGTCATCGTTTCATCGTCGTCGACGCAAGGATTTCCCGGCGTGTCGCAGCAAATCGTCGTTGCGGCGCGCGAGCGGCATGGGGCATTGGCGCATCCGTTCGTGCTCGACATCAGCAGCAATGCCTGCACCAGCTTCATGTATGCGTTGACCGTAGGCAAAAGCTTGATCCAGGCGATGGGCTATCGCCGGGTCGCATGTATTGCGATCGAGTTCGCGTCGCGCTGCATCGCCTACGATCCGAAGGCCTTTGGCATCAGCACGCTGTTCGGCGATGCGGCGGCGGGCGTATTGCTGGAAAGCGGGACGCAAGGCATTGCTACCATCAAGGCGGTGCGCGCCAGTTCCATGGTCGACCCGGGAACAATCGCGTTGATCAAGGGCAGCGGCATGCAGGCCAACGACCCCGTGCGCGAGGTTCCTCAGGATCAGCGCTGGTACATGGCGGGGCCGCCGGTGGCGATCGGCGCCACACGCATTTTGGTCGACGAGATCCGACGCCATCAGGCCTTGGGGTACAACATCGATTGGCTGATCCCGCATCAGGCCAATCTAACGCGCATTCTCATTCCGGCTTGCAAGTCGGCGGGAATCGATCCGACGCGTCTGTGTGCGTCGTTTGCGGAAACCGGCAATACGTCGAGCGCGAGCATTCCGTTGTTGCTCGACCAGTTGGTGCGCGATGGCCGGGCGCAGCCTGGTCAGAACGCGCTGCTGATCGGGTTCGGCGCGAGTTTTTCGATTGGGTCGGCGTTGCTGACGTTCGCTTAGACGAGCGCTAGGCGGCTTGCCTTCGAGCGGCGAGCGGCAGCAGCACGCGGCCTTGCCTGTCCGCTGGGATCAAGTCCTGGCGGCCGAGAGCTGACAAAATGCTCGGGAAAATATCGAGGATCGAGCAACGCCCGCCGTCCGCAGCCTGGCCGGTCGCGAACCACAGCATGCCGTCAGTATGGTGGCAGCCGCTTTTCATGCCGTCGATTTGATAGAAATAGTCGAAGAAACGAACGGTTTCGTTCGACCCTTCGCGCGAAATCAGCGCGTTGGGTTTCAGCTGTTTGGAAATACAGCAACCGAAAACGAACCCGTCGTTGGCATGGTCGGATATTCCGGAGAGGACATGACCTTCGCTGCGCAGCCCACCAAGCACGCGCGTGGCGCTCGCAAGCGCGTCTTTGTTTTCGAAACGAAGACGGAATTGATGGGTCATGACGGGTTCGATTTGGGCCCCGGCGACACCCAATTGAGCGAGCAGTTTGGCGACATCGCGCGGGCGATAGAATAGCTGACCGCCGGCGTCTTCCTTGCGCAGAAATGGTTGTTGGCTGAGCGCGGTTGCGAAAATCACCAAGTCGCGAGGACCTGCAAGCGAGACGATTTCGCGGATCAACTGGTCCATCATGACGTAGCCGTATTTGATGGCACCGCCGTAGAGTTCCGTTTGCGCCGCCGTCGGCTGAACCTTAAAGGCCTGCGGTTCCATGTGACGCCAATAGGAATGCTGCAGGTGGGCTGTGCTATTCGAAAAGAATGTCGCGAAGTCAGGCTTGTGGCGGCGATAGAGATGCTTGAACACGTCGACGTACAAACGATCCAAAATCGCGGCGCGCTGCCAGCTGAGCGCCTTGTCCTTGACCCGTTCTTGCGTGAGTTGCGCCAGGGTTTGAGCGACGGTGCGCGCGCTCAATCCGTGCGCCGCCATGAAACTCAAGAATTGCGTGGCGCTGACGGGCGCGGCCGCGGCGCTGGGGTTGCTGTATTCACGCACGTATTGAGAGACAAATTTTTGAAACGTGTTGAGTTCGACCGGTTGCGCCGACTGCCCGTCGCACCAAGGGTCGGCGATGAAAAAGCCACGATCGGCCGGGAAGCTCTTGACGTTCATGCTGCCGCAGCAGCCGAGTTTGAGGCCGGCGTCGCCCAGAACGTCGAACACATCCTTGTGCTTGGCGCGCGGGCCATCGGTGAGATGGAACACGCCGTGCTGTTCGAAGCTTAACCCCGTGTGGACGGAATACCATTGGATCCACGGCTCAAGCTCTGACGGTGTTTTGACGTCGGTCTCGGAAACGAATTGCAACGAACGGTCGCGCAAGGCTTTGAAGTTCGGCAGCGATCCGTCGGCGATCCAGCTTTCCATGAGGCGCGGGACGAGTTCGTTGAACTCGATCATGATCACCCGCTCAAACGGCCTTGCTTGCATCGCCCTGTTTTCCCGTCAGTCTGCTTTGGCTGTCTGGAGTGCCGGAACAAATGGCGCGTCGCGCTCAGGCTCGAAGTTTAGCGCGCGAGCACTTTGCAGCACGACCTGGTAGAGCGGCGCCGTGAGTGCGACGAGGCTTAGGAAAACATCATAGTACGCCATCGACAGGAACGCGCCGGTCGCCAAATAGGCCACAAAGCTGACGATGAAGGCACGCGCAAGATGCGTTGCCCACATTAGTTCGGGCGAACCGCGCGCGAGGGTGATCACGCGCATGAGGTTGTAAAAGCCGACGCCCAATATCGCAAGCCACAATCCGAAACCGACGAAGCCGTGGTCGCCAAGGACTTGGAAATAGATGCTGTGCGCGGCGCGGGTGCGAGATTTTTCTTGCTGGGCGGCATTCGCGCGCCAATCGGTCTTGTTGTAACGGAAGTCCACTTTGTCGGATTCGATACCGGAAAAGCCAGCACCCAAGAGGGGGCGATCGAGAGCGACGGCAAAACTCGTGCGCCAGGCAGCGAAGCGGTTGTTCGCCGATTCATCGGTACTAAATTCGTTAATCGTCTTGATGCGCTCAAACCAAGCTGTCGGCGCGTAGGCCCAAACGCCGCAGGCGATTGCCACGGGAATTAGGAAAGCGCCGAGTCTGGGCTTTGTGAAGGTGATGAAGCCAATAGCGAGGACAGTCAGGCCGATAAAGCCACCGCGCGAACCGGTGCCGATGATTGCGACTACCGACAACAAAATGACAGCAAGACAGGCAAGCTTTACGATCGGATTTGCCGAAGTTATGCGCAGGTAGTTCAGAATCGGTATCGTCATGATGATGGCAAGCGCCAAATCGTTATTGTCGGCAATGAACGAGTTGGCCGGACCTAAGATGCGACCGGTGCCGCCCGTGAGCGTATAGCCACCGCCTTTTGCCGCGAAGTATCCGATCGATATTGCGATGATCCAGAGGAACGATTGGATTCGCAGTTTGGTGTTCGTGAGCGCCATAACGGCAAGGACCAAAACGATCGTTCTGATGTGCTTGTCCCAGCGTTCATAAGAATGGGCATAATCCAGCGCGAAATACGTCGTGATCGAGAACATCACGGCAAACGCGATGAAAAGCCCCGGCAAGACGGACGGCGGCAGTTTCTTGGGTTCTTGCGAGAAAACCCATGCCGCAAGCGTCGTGACGGCGATGTAGAAGTTGAACGGAAAATCGTACGCGAGGCCGAAGGCCTCACGGTGCGGATTCATGAAGGCGATCCACGCCCACAGCAAAACGCCGGCGAACGGAAAAACCAATGCCACCGGCAAGGCGGAAAAAACGCCCAAGAAAACGGCTATACTTCGCACCCGCGCCCCCATGCCCAGCGGGTCAGCTGGATCTCGTCAAAGTGCCCCCACGACGAGACGATTACATACAACAATGCGCGAAGAAAATATCGGAATGCACGGAATGCGCGAATCATCGGTCGTTAACGCTAAAAGCCTTGGCAAGTGTCCAAAGTGACACGCCTTACATCTGCTGATAGAACTATAACGG